>JBCBZU010000137.1:0-6149 GCA_039815165.1 Pseudomonadota bacterium | reverse complement strand
TGGGCGTGCGCCTGATCGACAAAGTCTTTCAGTGAAAATACATCGCCATAGGTGGTGGGGTATTGCACTAGCACGCCAAAGACATCATCCCAGGCGCCAAACGCTTTGGTTTCATCGAATTCGGCCAGTGTGATATCGAGCGGTTTGGCACGGGTTTCTAAGACGGCCTTGGTTTGCGGGTGGCAGAATTTAGAAATATAAAAGGTATTTTTTTGGCCGCGGGCGGCACGGTGGCAAAGGGTCATCGCTTCGGCCGCCGCCGTACTTTCGTCCAATAAGGAGGCATTGGCGATATGCATGCCCGTAAGTTCGGTAATCATGGTTTGGAAGTAAAACAGCACTTCCAGGCGACCTTGTGAAATTTCAGGCTGGTAGGGCGTGTAGGCGGTGTACCAGGCGGGATTTTCTAGTACATTGCGCTGAATCACTTTAGGTGTGTGAGTGCCGTAGTAACCCTGCCCGATAAGCGAGGTCATCAAGTGATTTTGTTTGGCAATTGCGTTGAGCTCTGCAAGGGCTTGTTCTTCACTAACGGCCTCAGGCAAATCCAGCGGCAGATCATCGGCGATGGATGCAGGAACAACAGCGTGGGTTAATTCGTCTAAACTCTTGTAGCCCAACTGATCCAGCATAAATTGAATATCAGAGGGTTGAGGACCAATGTGGCGGCGTTGAAAATGATTCATAGAGGCTTCTCGATTAGCGCTTGATGTAGATGAGCTTGTCATAAAGTAAGTACCGGAAGAACCAAGCCCCGGCTGGCTCAATGACTCAAAAGTAATTTTAAGGCGATTGCTCATATAAGCATAAAACCTTAAGGGCTATTTTTTCATAAAGGGATAGGCGATCACCCGCGCATCCACTTGCTTTTGGCGAATTTGCACTTGCAAAACAGCGTCTTCTGCAATTGACTCCAGATTATTAACCCTGGCCAAGGCAATGGAATAGCCGAGGCTTGGTGAGAAGGTACCGCTGGTGATTTCTCCAACGGTCTCGCCGTTAAGCAGTACCGACTGATGCCCGCGCAGCACGCCTTTGCCCTCTAGCTTTAAGCCCACCATTTTATAGCGTACAGCAGACTCAAGGGCCGGGCGGCCAATAAACGCCCGATCATCTTTCATCGCCACTGTCCAGGCTAAACCGCAGTCCAGAGGCGTGTATTCTTCGCTGAGGTCTGAGCCGTATAATGCCATGCCCGCCTCTAAACGCAAGGTGTCTCTGGCGCCCAGACCACAGGGCTGTACACCCGCATCCTGAAGGTGAGTCCAGATAAACTCCGCATGGTCTGCCGGGACAATAATCTCCACGCCATCTTCACCGGTGTAACCTGTACGGCCGGCAAAAATATCGCCCGTAAAACCGCCCTGAAAGCGTTTAAGACCGCCCACTAAAGCCGCTATATGCCCAGGAAAGGTGGCCTTCACTTTTGCTATCGCATTGGGACCTTGAACAGCAATTAAAGCGAGCTCGGGCTTTTCGGTTACCGTCACATTGGCAAAGTCGGCCGCTTGCTCTTGCAACCATGCCATGTCTTTTTCGTTGGTGGCGGCATTGGTAATAATGCGGCAGTGATTGGGTTCCAGGCAATAGGCGATAAGATCATCGATAACACCACCCTGTTGATTGAGCATGCAGCTGTAAATGGCCTTACCCGGTAGCGATGTCGCTTTTTGTATGTCGTTAGCCAGCAGTTTGGACAGAAACGCCAGGGTATCTTCACCACTTATATCCGATACGGTCATATGCGATACGTCAAACATACCGACATCATTGCGCACGGCGTGGTGTTCATCCACTTGTGAAGAGTAGTTAACCGGCAGTGCCCAGCCGCCGAAATCGACTATGCGCGCACCTGCATTTTTGTGCTGTACAAAGAGGGGGGTTTTTAATAGGGAATCAAGATCTGACATGGACTAGCCCTGCTCCTCAACAAACTGTGAATAGTGTTCCTGGCTCATATAGTCTTCTTTATCAAAACCAGCGCTGAGCTTTACTTTAAAAAACCAACCTTCGGTTTCCGGCGACTCATTGACAATTTCTGGTGAGTCATCCAGTGCGGTATTGACTTCAATTAACTCGCCACTAAGGGGAGCATAGACATCGCTGGCGGCCTTTACCGATTCCACAACGGAGATTGCCTCTTGTTTTTCGCACATTTTGCCGACTTCCGGCAACTCAACAAAAACAATTTCACCCAGAGCTTGTTGTGCATGATCAGTAATGCCGACGGTGGCAACGTCATTTTCAATGGTCAACCATTCATGGTCTTTGGTGTAATAGGTTTCAGCCATAGTTTTTCTCTTTTTTCTATAATACTGTCGTTCTGTGTGCAAAAGTTCGTGGTGGGTATCGACAACCTGATTAGCACTCAATGATATTCACGGGCACTTCAATAACGTTGGTTGCCAAGCCGCCACGAGCGGTTTCTTTGTATTTATCCAGCATGTCTTTTCCGGTTTCGCGCATGGTTCGGATCACCTTATCCAAAGACACAAAGTGAGAGCCATCATCGGACAAGGCCATGCGTGAGGCGTGAATCGCCTTTACCGAGCCCACCGCATTGCGCTCAATACAGGGCACTTGCACTAAGCCGCCAATGGGGTCGCAGGTCAGCCCCAAATGGTGTTCCATAGCAATTTCTGCTGCGTTTTCAATTTGTTCGGGGCTACCGCCCAGAACTGCGGTTAAGCCTGCCGACGCCATCGAACAAGCCGAACCGATTTCACCTTGGCAGCCCACTTCGGCACCGCTTATGGAGGCGTTTTCTTTAAACAAAATACCGATCGCGGCCGCCGTTAATAAAAACTCGTGTACCCCTGCGCGATTGGCACCTTCAATAAAATTCATGTAGTAATGCAAAACCGCTGGAATAATACCGGCAGCGCCATTGGTCGGCGCAGTCACTACGCGTCCGCCACTGGCGTTTTCTTCATTGACCGCAAGCGCATACAAGGTGACCCAATCGATTACGCTTAACGGATCTTGCTCGGATTGTTTATCCCGTAACACTAGCTGATCGTGCAGTTTTTTTGCGCGTCTGCGAACCTTTAAACCGCCGGGCAAAATACCCTCTTGCGAACAACCCCTTTGCACACAGCTTTGCATCACCTTCCAAAGTTCATCCAAACCATCGATGGTCTGGTTTTTATCCCGCCATGCGTTTTCGTTGGCCCACATGAGGTCGGCTATGGAAATCTGCTGGGTTTTGCAGTGCGCTAACAGTTGGTCGCCACTGGTAAACGGAAAGGCTAAATCCCGATCATCCGCAACAATAGGGTTGTCTGCTGCGGCTCGCTGCCCATCGACCACAAAACCACCGCCAACGGAGTAGTAGTTTTTTTCCAGCAGGTTTTGCGAGTTCTCATCAAAGGCCTTAAAACTCATACCGTTGGCATGATAGGGCAGTTGTTGACGGCGGTGAAAAACGATGTCGTCTTGCGGGCTAAAATCAATGCTCTTTTTGGCGAGCACAGTCAGTTGTTGAGTGTGCCGCAATGACTCAATGCGCTCGGCAATGGTATCGACATTAACGGAGGACGGGGTCTCGCCTTCCAACCCTAAAACGACGGCCTTTAAGGTACCGTGACCTTTTCCGGTTGAACCCAGAGAGCCAAAGAGCTCGACGTAGATATGCTCGGTTGACGCCAGTAAATTGTCTTTGTCCAAGTCTTCAGCAAATTGTTTTGCGGCCACCATTGGCCCAACCGTATGGGAGCTGGATGGCCCAATGCCGACTTTAAATAAATCAAAAGTGCTGATCGTCATCGCTATCAACGCTTAGGATTGATAAACCGGAAAGTCTCGACAAAGCTGAACCACTTTGGATTGAATATCAGCGACTACACTCTGGTCGTCGTGTTTATCCAGTACATCGCACATCCAGTGAGCCAACTGCCTGGCTTCATCTTGTTTCATTCCGCGGGTAGTCATTGCCGGCGTTCCCACACGAATACCGCTGGTTACAAAAGGCGACTGGGGATCATTGGGAACAGCGTTTTTGTTGACCGTAATATTGGCGGCACCTAGTGCGGCATCGGCTGCTTTACCGGTCATACCCTGCTTGATTAAACTGACCAGGAATAAGTGATTATCCGTGCCGTCGGAGACCACCTCATAGCCGCGGTCTATAAAGGTCGCTGCCATTGTTTGAGCGTTGGCTATCACTTGTTGCTGGTAGGCTTTAAACTCTGGTGCCAAGGCTTCTTTAAAGGCCACCGCTTTCGCGGCAATAACGTGCATTAAAGGCCCCCCCTGAATACCGGGGAAGATCAATGAGTTGAATTTTTTAGTGAGGTCGTTTTCTTCTGCCGCTAAAATAATGCCACCGCGAGGGCCGCGCAAGGTTTTGTGGGTCGTAGACGTAACGGCATGGGCATAAGGAACAGGGTTTGGGTAAAGGCCGGCGGCAATCAGTCCCGACGCATGGGCCATATCCACCAGCAAGTAGGCGCCAACACTGTCGGCAATGTCCCGGAACTTAGCCCAGTCCATGGTGCGTGAGTAGGCAGAAAAACCCGCGACGACCAATTTTGGCTGGTGTTCATTGGCAAGGGATTGAATATCGTCATAATTCAGCTCACCGGTATCGGTATCGATACCATACTGCACCGCATTGTAGATTTTACCTGAGAAGTTAGGTGCTGCACCGTGGGTGAGGTGACCACCGTGGTCAAGGGAGAGGCCCAGCACGGTATCACCCGGATTAATCAAGGCCATATAGACAGCGGCATTGGCTTGAGAGCCAGAATGGGGCTGGACATTGGCATAGCCTGCACCAAAAAGCTGTTTTGCCCGCTCGATGGCCAGGCTCTCCACCACATCGACATGCTCACAGCCACCGTAGTAACGCTTGGCGGGATAGCCCTCGGCGTATTTGTTGGTCATCTCACTGCCCTGCGCCTCCATCACTGCGCGGCTGGCGTAGTTTTCAGAGGCGATCAGTTCGATATGTTCTTCTTGGCGAACTTGCTCGTCAGCGACGGCCTGCCAGACGGCTTTATCGGTTAACTCTAGTGATTGATTCATTTGCGCCTCGCGGTGGTGTGACTTTTGATGCAATATTATTTATTATCTACTAACTATTTGTAAAATTGATAATTTAAATTTTTCGATTAGAAAAAACAATCCAATGAATCAACACCTACCCACCGATTTTCTCCGATCATTTGTGGTTATTATCGACACCGGTAATTTCACTAAAGCCGGCCAGCGCCTGGGCCGCTCACAATCAGCCATTAGCTTACAAATCAAGAAGTTAGAGGAAATTACGGGCCATACTCTATTCCATCGCCAGGGTCATAACTTCTCCCTTACTCCCCAGGGGCAAACCCTGCTGAGTTATGCCCGGCAGATGCTGGCGCTCAACGATCAGGTATTGGACGAACTTAATCCCCAGGCATTGAGCGGCAGTATTCGCCTGGGGATTCCCAGTGAATTTGCCACCAGCATTCTGCCGAAGATGCTGGGGGAGTTTTCTCGCAATAACCCTCAGGTCTCTCTGGAGGTGTCCTGCGATCTTAGCCAGAATCTGCGCAAGCGCTTTGATCAAGATGACTTTGATGTGATTTTTAGCCTGACCTTTTTGGATGACAGTCAACCACAACAACAAGACTGGATTCGTATTGATGAACTGGTCTGGGTAAGCGCCCACCAAATGAATTGGCAGGCAGGTAAGGCGCTCAAACAAGAAGTACAGCTGGTTTTAGCGCCGGAGGGCTGTCTCTATCGACAACAGGCACTGCAATGGCTGACTCAGGCCGAAATACCCTGGCGCATTGTATATACCATTGTGGATATTTCCGGTATCCAAGCCGCACTGCAAGAGGGTATCGGGATTACAGTGCTGGCGAAAACCGCCGTACCCGACCATCTGGCGCTTATCGACACCAGTGCGGACCAGCCTTCTCTGGGGCACGTAGGAATGAAGCTAAGCATTAACGAAAGTCGCCAATCGCCCGCCATTTTACGCCTGGCTGAGTATATTGAGAGAGCTCTGCAATAGCAATAATCCTAAAAACCGCAGTTGAACACAGAATTTGGGCTGAGAGATAAGGCCGCAAGACAAGGCGTCGCTCGCCGGCAATGGCCGTAGCCTTTTTTAACAGAGAGCCAAGAGTGACAACGCCGTATTGCGGCCTTAGATCCAGCCC
>JBCBZU010000380.1:0-2860 GCA_039815165.1 Pseudomonadota bacterium | reverse complement strand
TCCCACAAATCACCTACGGGCTCAGCTTCATCCACACCCATCGGTAGTGAGGCTACAGCATCGGTGACGATGGGCTGGACGGTGGCTGGTGGCTCCGGTTTCTGGGTGCTCTGTTTGCCGTTGTCTGCTGCGGTTGCGTCGACAGCTATGGCAGCGGTGGCAGTTTCTGTGGGGGGATCTGTAATGTCTATGGTTTGGCTGTTGTGATCAATTGTTCCGCAGCCGCCAATAACCAGCAGTGAGAGTAAAACCCAGAGGCGAGTACTGGGTAGAGAATAAAGCAATAACATAGGAAGTGTCTTATTTTAATCAATACAGATTCTAAAGAATCCTCTGAGAGTATTCAAATACCTTATGCTATGCAAGGCAGCAAAATAAAGAACGCGGCCTTAAAATTCGTCCTTCCAGCGTCTAAGACCAGTAAATAGCTGATCCATTGAAGCTAAATCTGAATTCCAATACTGATTAATGGCACCTTGAACAGTGGCTTGATTTAATCGAAGAAAAGGGTTGGTAGCCTGTTCTAAAGCAAGTGTAGACGGTAGGGTGGGTAGGCCCAGCTTTCGTTTATTCTGTTCGTTATCTATACGCTTTGCGATTGCTTGGTTGTCGGGCTCTACCGCTTTAGCAAATGCCAAGTTAGACAAGGTGTATTCATGGGCACAATATATTTCTGTTTCAGCAGGCAGGCTATTGAGCTTGTTTAGCGAGTGATTGAGCTGTTGATGAGTGCCATCGAACAGCCGTCCGCAGCCTGCTGCAAATAGCGTGTCACCACAAAATAGCCAGTATTTATTTTCTATTTTTCCAAAGTAGGCAATATGATCCCTGGTATGCCCGGGGACTTCAATCACTTTAAGGCTGAACTGGGGCGAAGAAAAAATATCCAGCGTATCGCCATCGGCTAGTGGGTGAGTAATCTGCGGTATTTTGGGTGATAGCGGCCCATATACCGGCACATCACGATAATGAAGCAGAGTTTGAACGCCGCCTATATGATCATTATGATGATGTGTAATCAAGATCGACTGCAGTGCCAGCGCCTTGCTTTCCATTGCCCGTATAACCGCATGGCCGTCTCCAGGATCAACCACAACCGCTTTTTGATCAGGCCCTTTGATAAGCCATAAGTAGTTGTCGTCAAAAGCAGATATGGGCTCTACATGGATCACAGGCGATTTCCCTTGGTTATGTACAAAATCAATATTCGGACAAAGCATACAATAACATTGCCCTGGGTTCATCCACTGAATACACTATAAAGTGCCAGCTGCGCGCCCAGTGGAATCCCCAGCGTATAAACAAAAAAGCAATCCGAGATTATGCGCTATGTTAGTGCGCGCAATAAAAGTTTGCAGTAATACATGACAATTTTATCCATGCTGACCTTAGCGATGCGCATGATTGATCACTAATGCAACAATATCGGTGATACATTTGGGTATTGATAGGCAATATTGTAAAAAGTCGTGATCAAAATTTTATTTTCAAGGCTTTATTGACTATTGTTGATTTGTTGTATTCATTGTACGTCGGGCTCCCAGACCGAAACTTCTATATATATAGTAAATGCGCCACGGACACCATAATATTTCCTATGGTTGCTACTCTGGTATAGTTTCTGCTAACTGGTTTTCGACAAAAGTATTATCGGCGACAGGGACGTTTAATTCCTAAACGTAGTAAGTTCGTATCAAAGGTGATTTATGTTTGCAATCGATTTAGGTAAATACAAAAATATTTTTATCTCAATTGCTCTGTTTTTAATACTGGATGCCTCGGTTCTCGTTCTCAACTTTTATATTTCTTTTGAAATCGCAGAAGATGCGGTCAGTATTAACCTGGCTGGTCGGCAACGTATGTTGTCACAACGAATGACCAAGTCACTGTTTGATTTAAATGATGCCGAAGATCAATTGGTCGTATTGGAAGAATTAGCGCTGAGCCGTAAGCTTTTTGATGAAACTCTGAATGCCTTTGACGTGGGCGGTAGAGTTACCGGTGCGGGGGGAACCGCAGTATTGCTCAAAGCAGTAAGCGACAAAAACAGCCTGCAAGCGGTAGATAAGGGAAAGCAGCTATGGAGTGCTTATAAAGAAAAAATAGATAGAGTACTTGACGAGCAATTGATTAGCGGTGGTGGCTTAAGCACACTTGCCGGTCGCAACACAGTTAATTTTGCTTCTGCCTACGGGCGCAATAATAATCTGGCTTTGCTCAAGGTAATGAATGATCTTACAGTATCCTTAGAGCGGGTGGCTGCCGCCAAGGCACAAAGATTACGCCTAATTCAAACTACCGGTATTTTAATGGCATTAATCAACTTCTTTATCATCTTGTTTCACTTTATTAAACAGTTACGGCAAGGAGATAAAATTGTTGAAGCCGCGAGAAAAGAGACGTCTGAAATTCTGTCTACCGTCAACGAAGGACTTTTTCTCGTTCATCAAGATTTTAGTATTGGTTCGCAGCGTTCAGATCAGCTCTATGACATCTTGAAAATTAAAGAGGATGAGAGCGTTAACTTTGAAAACTTGCTTAAAGATATAGTTTCCGAAAAAGACTTAGAGGCAGCTCATGGATTCTTAAGAATACTGTTTAACCCAAAGGTTAAAGAAAAATTAATTGGCAGCCTAAATCCCTTGGAAAAAATACAGGTGAATATTGATGACGGACTTGGTGTGTACAAGACTAAGTTTTTGAGCTTTGACTTTAAACGCGTTATGGATAATAAAAAAATAGTCGATATACTGGTGAGCGTTAGCGATATTACAGAGAATGTTTGCTTGGAAAAAGAGTTAGAACAAGAGCGTAGGAAAAATGAAAATCAAATCAGCATGCTGGCCAAAATTATCCACAC
>JBCBZU010000374.1:0-2879 GCA_039815165.1 Pseudomonadota bacterium | reverse complement strand
TGCCGCATCAGCCGCAGGTACTTCAATACCGGCGAGCACATTGCCAATGGCGGCCCCTTGATTGCGATAGTGAAATAAGCTGATGTTCCATTTAGCGCCCAAGGTTTCTAAAAAGCGTAACAATGCACCCGGGTATTCGGGAAAATCGAATCGAAATAAACGCTCGTCTGTAAGGTCGCCGCCGCGGCCGCCTACCATATAGCGTATGTGAAGTTTGGCAAGTTCATCATCGGAGAGATCGACAAAGGCAAAACCACCCTGGGTTAATTCACTTTTTACGTCTGCCAATTCGGCAGCGCCATTGCGCAGACCAATGCCCACAAATATTTCAGCGCCATTTTCACCAGCGGCATAGCGATAGTTAAATTCGGTAATGGGGCGACTGTTTATGGTTTTACAAAAGGCCTTAAAGCTGCCCTTTTGTTCAGGAATACTGACCGCAAGCAGCGCCTCGTTATTTTGGCCCAAGGCGGTACGCTCTGCGACATAGCGCAGTGTATTGAAGTTTAAGTTGGCCCCGGACAAAATAGCGGCCAGTTGCTGACCGCGCGCACCGGTTTGCTCACACCATTTTTTTAAACCCGCCAGTGATAGCGCACCGGAAGGTTCCGATATGGCGCGCATGGAGACAAAAATATCCTGCATTGCGGCGCAAATTGCATCGCTGGAAACGGTAATAACGGCATCGCAATATTGATTGGCAAGCCGGAAGTTTTCACTACCAATGCGCTTTACCGCCACGCCATCTGCAAAGCTGCCGACGTAGTCCAAATCCACAGGCTTACCGGCTGTTATTGCCGCATTCAGGCAGGCGCTGTCCTCTGCTTCAACGGCGATCACTTTCACTTTTGGATTAACTGATTTAATGTAGACGGCCATACCCGCAAATAAACCGCCACCGCCCACGGGAATAAAGACTGCATCAAGCATGGGCAATTGCGCTAACAGCTCTCGGGCAACGGTGCCCTGCCCCACAATCACGTCGCGATCATCAAAAGGCGGTACAAAAATCGCGCCTTGTTGTTTAGCCAGCGCCAGGGCGTGGGCATTGGCCGTATCGAAGTTTTTGCCATGAATAATGACATTGCCGCCGAAATGACGTACCGCTTCAATTTTAATTTGCGGCGTGGTCTCGGGCATCACAATACGGGCGTTATGGCCCAAGTGACTTGCACTGTAGGCCAAACCCTGGGCATGGTTACCGGCCGAGGCGGTAATCACATCCGAGCCTTTGGGTAATTTACGTAATTTGTGATAGGCGCCCCGCAGTTTGAAGGAGAATACCGGCTGCTGATCTTCACGTTTTAGCCAAATGTCATTGGCATATTTACTCTCTAAAGACTTTACATGGGTAATGCCTGTCTCTACCACTAAGGGGGTCATATCTGCCTGCTGAATGGCGGTTGGATAGTCAAAGCTATCGCTGGTGCCTATAACAGAGGCGGTAAATTTTTTGACTAGCGCTTTTAACATGGGTTTTTCTTATACCCTAAAACGAAAAAACCCCCGGACTTTGCAGTGCGGGGGGTTTGATTAACGACTTGGCTGCTGCCCACTCATCACCCCGCGACGATCATAATCGCCGCGTTGATAATCATAATGTAGCCTGCATTTGCCTTATTCATAAGCAGATTGTAGTGGCTCGCGGGTCAACTTACAATGCCACAGCCTTAATGTCTCGCCTTGCAGTGGAATTTAGTGGTTTAACTTATTAAGGGTAATAATATACATCACTGTATAAACCGTACTCGCAGCCGCTCCTGGCAGTATCGTCAGCAGGATATTCGGCGTACCCGCCAAGGCATTCAGCCCCCAGGAGCTTGAGTATAAAATCGAACAGGCGACAAGGCCCACCCAGATATTGCCCAAGGGCAGAGAGGCAAAGGCTTTAAATAAAAACTCCACTACCAGCGCCAATACCAGGGTAATGGTAAAACTATAGAGCCCCTGAGTACAGGCCGCCTTAAAACCCGCCATTGGCCCGTGATCCATATTAACCCAATAGGCCCAGCCACCGTAGCACAACAGCCCTATAAAAGGCGGAACCAGAATACGGACAGCCCCATGCTTGAAGAGAGTTGGCATCGTTAAGTGCTGTCCTTTCGGGGGATAAACGGTGGATGGTCCAGGCGTCTGCCGTGCGGCGGTACTCAAAGCGGTCGTGGAGACGATGATCGCCTCCCTGCCAAAACTCAATCTTTTGGGGAATCACGCGATAACCGCCCCAGTGTTCAGGCGCAGGAATTTGGTCACTGTATTGTGCTTTAATGCTCTGATAGCGGTCGAGCAGCGCTTGTCGAGAGGCGATTTCCCGGCTCTGTTCTGAGGCCCAGGCCGCCCACTGGCTCTCTTGTGGACGCGAACTGAAATAGTCTGCATCCTCTTGTGGCGACAGCCGTTCCACCGGCCCCTCTACAGTGACCTGGCGTTCAATAAAGTGCCAGGGGAAGTGCAAACTCGCATAGGGCTTATGGTCCAGTTGCCTGCCCTTGCGGCTGTGGCGATTGGTAAAAAAGGTAAAGCCGTGCACATCCACCTGTTTTAATAATACAATGCGCTGTGTGGGCCGGTTATTGTCGTCAACTGTCCCCAGCACCATGGCCGTAGGATCAGGGGTATTGGTTTCCACTAATTGTTGAAACCAATACTCAAATTGTTGTATGGGATCCGAGTGCAGATCATCTCTGCGCAGGCCCGCTAATTGGTACTGTCGGCGAAAGTTTTTTAAGTCCATAAATGATTAGCTGGTTTGACTGTTAGGCAAGTGGGTTTTATTAAGATTAGTGTACGTTATCAGGCCGCAAGGGTTCTTTACAATAAGGTCTTTACAATAGGTTCTCTACAATACGAGTCTCTACAATACGGGCCTCTACAATAAG
>JBCBZU010000088.1:0-7227 GCA_039815165.1 Pseudomonadota bacterium | reverse complement strand
CCATAGACACCAGCCAGCTTTCCACTTGCGGGTAAATGTCGTCGATCGGAGGATACAGAGTTAACACCCGGTTGATCACTACCGCTGCACTGTTGGTGTCGATCTTGGACAGGGCGGTCATTATCGACTCGCCTGTTGTCCCAGTCGCTGGGCTCTTCATGCTCGCCAAGGCACGGGCCATTGTTTCCAATTCAGTATGGGTATAAGCAGTTGTGGTCAGAAATTCGCTGATGTCCAGCGCCGCCGCCTCTGGCCCCAAGCCGCGCAGATAGGCGGCAACGGCGGCGATATCGTCGATCAATAAGGGGGTGTCCAGCAGTTCCTCAAGCCGGTCGGCTGCCGTCATATTGCTCAACGCCGCGTCTCCTAAAAACATCGACAGACTCGTGTCGGTCAACACACCATCGAGTTGCGTAAGCAGGCTGGCCGTAAACTGAGCCCATAGTTCTGCTGCCATACCCCCTTGGTCCAATAGGTCCAACAGCACAGAGCGGATGTTAGCGTTTAGACCAGTGGCACTCCCCACTCCCTTCTGTGAATCATCCCACGCCAAAAATATAGCGCTTAAGCCCTTAACTGAACTCATCCCCTGCAGCACGGTAAAGGCACCTTTGTCGACACCGTTCGCATACTTCGCCTCCGCTGCTTGCGCCAGTTGCGCCGCGGTATAGGCGCTGCTCTCACCCAATAGATCCATCAACTTCCCCTGGGCCGCTGAATCCTGATCACCAATGGCCATCACAATATCCAATAGCGGGACCGAATCCTCACCGGCAACCTGTCCGTAGTGCGCCACAATAAAGGCCGCCCGCTCCACACCCGACAGGGTATCCGAGGGATCGTCGCGGTTGATTAAGGTCGTCAGCACCTGGGCCGCGGCATCGGCATTAACCTCGCTTGCGATATCGCGCACAAAACTCGGTGTCAGACTCAGCGTCATCGCCGCTAAAAAGTCATCGGCCAGACTGGCGTCAGGGGGGGTGGCTTTCAGCAGATCTATTGCCACTTGCCGTTCGGCATCGCTGGGATTCTCGTCCAGTGCGAGTAAGGCCGCTTCGACCTGCTCCCGCTCTGCGGGCAATAGGTAATTTAAGGCCATATTGACCAGCGACGCCGACTCAATGTTGGCTTGCGCAGTGTGAAGGTGTTCTGCGGCTTCTTGGATTCCCTCATTGTAAAGTGAGTTCTTGGTATCCGCCGCCAGTTGAATGGCATCTATCTGCTGGCGAGGCGTCAGATTTAGCGGGTTGTTGGCGCTGCTACCGGGGGATGTGTTCAGATCGATCACCTCTCCTGTCGGGCCGCCTTCCATTCCACCATCGACAGTCCTCCATACAAAGAGCCCACCGCCCCCCGCTGCCAATACACCGGTGGCGATACTTGCGCCTAATCTGGCCGTATTAATCGCGACAGGGGCAGCATAGGATATGGAAGCCCCTGCCACCTCTGTCCCCAAAAGGCTAGCGGTCTCTTCACTCCCCTCGACTAGTACTGTTGCTCCCGCCGGTCCCGCCAGCCCCGCAGTTGCAATGGTTAACAATAGGGTAGCCGCAAAGATGGCGACATTAATTTCCAACATCACCATTTCTCTATGGTATTCGTTGTGTAACTTCTTCTTTAGGTTTTCATTGAGATCATTCAATAGCTCGGTCGAGCGACCGCGCTCAACCAACCAATCGTGCTGGCGACCATAGACCTCGTGCAAATTATCCAATCGATCTTTCACGGTGTGACCATCGTCGTGACCTTCATGGTTCTTCGCCCACATAGAGACCGTTGAGAGTATATCGATTGTGCCTTTAAAGGCGCTGAGCGCAGAGTCGAGCTCGTTCTCGCCACGGTCGGCGCCCAATTTGTTAAACATAAACTCAATGGCGACGGCATCGGCCACATCCGGTGCTTTGCCCATGGGAATATTCTCCGTGAAACCTTTGAGTAAGGTGCCTTCGAAATCAAAATAGCTGGCGGAACCCTCGGGCAAGGGATCGTCGTTAAACTCCTCCAGCTTGATGGCGTCGTTTGCTTGTTTATGTTCATACAATAACTTAAACAACTGGGCCAGGCGCGCTGTCATCGGTGCCCCGGACACCATACCACCTTCGCTATTGTAGGTGGGCTCACGCACTGTATCGCCATACTGCAGGCCTATTGACTTCCAGTGTAAGGCCACCTGAGTGGGTTCTTTGAGGCGTTCCCTGTCGGTCACGGTGTAGTTGGATTCGATGTGAATTAACTCATTGGCATTCACATATTTTCTGACGTCCTTGTCATTTGAGTCGATATAGGTCACATCGAAGATGGCGAGGTTGCCTTCTTCGACGGTCTTGCGTGTGCCATCGGCGTGCTTTTTATCCTCCGCCAAATCCGCATGATCCAGCATGGCGGCACTGGGACCGATCCAGTCAATGTCTTTCATAGCGGCGAGCTCTTCGAGAACGATGCTACCCAACCAACTGATGGCCTGAACCAAGGACTCATTGGCCAAGACGGACTCGTCCATCATGCCCTCGGGAGGCTGTTTGACCTTATAAAATCCGCTGTAAATGAAATCTTGCCAATGAGTGTCCTTAATCAGATTACCGGTGCGATTGGGCAGAAAGTCTGAGGTATTCGATCCCCCATTGATATCGGTGTGCAGGGCATTGGCAAAAAGCTCAAAGGCGTCCAGCGAATGAGGCGGCAGTATCAGTTCGTTGTTCTTGCCTAAGGCATGGTTTTGCTGGATGGAATAGAATATCAGCGCGGCCTCTTCAAAGGCCTCTAACAGTGAAGCCTGCTGCTTCTTGATGCCAAACATGCTCACATTAAAATCACCCAGGCGCCGAAAGCTGCCTGAACCATCAATAAAATTGGCGTCAAAAAAGGCGTCCCACTGGCTTGCCTCTGACAGCAGTCCGTGCTCTTCCTCAAAATAGAAACCCATCATTAATTCCAGCACTTGCTGTGCACTGAAGTGAGGGGTGGCATCGACATCGCCGACCAGGTTATGCCACATAACCAATACGCGCTCGTAGAGCGTATCCTCGCTAATTTGCGCCATCGTATCGCCATCCACAAGGTTATTGACCTCGGCTTTAAAGGCCACATCGGCGTCACTGAGCGCGGGTTGATTCACGCCGCTGCTGCTCCACAGCAAACGATTGCCGTCTTGCGGGTCGGATAACTGTAACTCGCGGCCATCCTCGCTTAAGGTCATAACAAATTGACGACTGGCGTCTGGATTGCCGGTGCCGCTAGTCCACTGCTCCACCCCGCTGCCATCCTTGACCACTATAGCCCCGTGCGCGTCAATGGAGAGCTCACCGGCGACAACACCGGTCTCCACAAGGATTTTGACCTCTTCTTTAACGCTATTGCCGTCATTAACCTTACGATAGGTAAATATCTCCCCGCTATGGGTCAAGCCAACTTGGCGACCTCTGGCCTGTAGATATCCCCCATTGCCGCCAACCAACGGCAGATCACCGGTCGTTAGCGCAAGGCCTCGGTCTGTACGAAAGTAGTCAAAGGTCCCCTGGGTATCGCCGGGGCTCTGGTCTTTGCCTTGGGCATTCACCTCCCACACTAATCCGCCGCGTAAATCATCGACCAGCTCAAGTTTGCCATCATTGGTGATGTGCAGGCGCAAAAAGTGATTTTCAGCACCGTCTGCAGTGGTATCCGACTCCCAGCCGTGGCCGTTTCTATCGTGGACAACGAATTGACCGCCGAAGATGCCAAAATAGGAATCGTCTTTATGATCCAATTTGCCCGTCTTCCAAATAATGGTTTCTTCAGGGGTATGGTAAAGATCGCCACTAAATTTTTCGTGCCCGGTATCGATAAAGGTCAGATAGGCATCGGGTTGTAAGACCAATGCATAGCGGCCATCAGCAGAATACAGAGGGTCCTTGCGATAGATTTTTTGGCCCGCCGCCAGGGTGGTGACTGTGCCGGGGGTGGTTACGGAACCCTGATCATTGGCCGCGGAGGCTTGGGTAAATGCTCCCGACTGCTGGGCAGTGGGCGAAGTGTTTGTCGGTGAAGTGGAGGTGTTGGCGTTATTGGGATTACCGCCAATGTTACTGGTGTTGGCCACGGCTTGTACCTTTCTTTACTAATGGATGCAGTATTGGTGGGGTTGGTCACAGGACCAAGAGTTACCCATAGTTCCTATATAAAGTATGGGCAGAAGCATAAGACAAAAGCGAGCGATGGAATATATATCATAGTAGGTAGTTAAATCCGGATTTAAACAACATATAACCAAGCCAATAGATAAAAGGATATAGATGCACAGGGTCAAGCACTGGACATACTATTCCAGATATCGGCCTCCGATAGCATCCACAACTGGCCCGTGACTGCTTACAGTTAAAAAATTGTAAAGCTAAGTTTTTGCTGTGGGCTTTTGACCATTAGCTGTCAACTTGTTCATTTACAGCCCTTTGATTTTCAAATGTTGTTAAAAGCGACAAAACAGGGTTGAATTTCTCAGGCTAGACCTTGAGCAAATCTTGCAAATTTACAACCATTGCAGTTGCAGAGCGAGTTGATTGGTCTACACTTTTGAGAAAGTCAGTTAAGTATGTAGCAATGCCGCTACAGTTCAGAGAGAAACAAGCAATGGGGCCCGTACTAATTGTCGATGATTCACCCTCTATTAGTAATGAGGTTGCTACTTTTTTACAGCGACATGGCATTGACTGCACGAAAGCGGCTACTGGTTTGGAAGGTTTGCAATGTCTTAGAGAAAACCCCTACATAAAATTGGCCATAGTGGATTTTAATATGCCTGAAATGGATGGCCTCACTATGATTGAAGAAATAAAAAAAGAATCTCCAGATTTAAAAACTGCCTTCATTATGTTAACTACTGAGTTCGATCGTGCAAAGCGAGACAAGGGCAAAGCCCTTGGGCTAAAAGGCTGGATTGTAAAACCCTTTAACGGTGAGCGAGCAATCGCGACAATAAAAAAGCTGATAGAAGATGAGTAACTTATATACTGGTGTGTTTGATAACCTGGCCATACCCGCTCTGCTATGTAAGCAGGATGGCTCTATTCTGGCCTACGGTAAGCGCTTGGTTGAAATGATGGGCATTTCTGATGAAACCAGTCAAATTGAAGCCATCATCGATTTTTCACTCTCTGACCTTGATGACATCCACTCCTTCCAGGAATTGGTTGAAGACTTACGGGATAAGAATAAAGCTCATCATATAGTAACCGTTAAATTTGATCGGCCACCCATTAGTCATTTAGAAATATGGTTTGAAAATTTTATCGATAACGAAGAAGATCTTATTGTTTTACAATTTATTGATGCCAGTGATAAATTGCGGATGCGGGAAACCTATGAGTATAAAGAAAATTTACTGGACGATATATTAGAAAATGCCAAGGATGCGGTTGTTGCATTTGATAGAAACGGCAATATTGAATTGTTTAGCCCCACTGCAGAAAAACTATTTAAAAAGAAATCATTGGAGATGATGCTGGACGATATTTTTTCGCTATTTTGTGAAGAAAGCTTACCAAAAATTAATTCTGTTTTTGAGGGCCTGCTGGCTAATCCAGGAATGAGTGAATCTATTATCCTGGAAAATATTCAGTGCTTAGATGACGATGATAAAGCGTTTCCGGTTTCATCCACATGGTTTCCTTCAGGAAAGAAAAGCAGTACGATATTTTTTGTCAGCATTACCGATATGACCTTATTGAAAAAACTTATTAACTCGGTAAATGATGCTTATATCAGGAGTGATGACGAAGGTAAAATTATTGATTTTAATGAAAAAGCAGAAAATTTATTTGATTTTTCTACTAAAAAAAATGGTTCTTCCGGATTTGATTTTTTGGATATACGCAATCATGACGATGAAAATTCCAGAGTAAGCTTTAGTGAGCTTATTGAAAGTCAAGACGAAAATTTAGAAGATAAAGATTATTTGATTAAAAGTAAAGATGGCGAAGATATTTTTGTCAATTTTACTATTTGGCCTCACGCCTATAAAGATAAAAGGTCATACAATTCTATTATTCGCGATGTGACTCACAAAAAGCTTGCGGAGAAAAAATTAATAGAATCGGCTTATACCGACTCTTTGACTTCATTGTCTAATAGAGCATATTTTTTGAAATCTCTACAGTCCAGTATAGATTCATGCAGCCAGAATGGGGATGAATCTTTTTCACTGCTATTGATGGATCTAGATGGATTTAAATCAGTTAACGATACTTTGGGACACGACTACGGTGATGAATTATTGAATGAAGTCGCTGTCCGGCTGCGACATTGTTTAAGAGAAAACGATGTAATTTCAAGAATCGGCGGTGACGAATTTACTGTAATAATCTTAAGCTCGGAGAGATCTTTGGTTGCGAATGTTTCTAATCGATTGTTAAAGACAATTAACAATGAATTTTTTATTAAAGGAGAAAAAATATCGATTAGCGCCAGCATTGGAGTTTCTGTTTTCCCAACGGATGCAAGTGAATCTAAAGAACTAATTAAAGCCGCTGATCTTGCAATGTACTACTCAAAAAACACAGGGAAAAATAAGTTTAAGTTTTTTACGCATTCCATGCATGTAGAAAACGAACGCAGATCGTCAATTGAGAAAAATCTTCGCAGTGCGTTGAGCAACAATGAATTTTATTTGGTTTATCAACCTAAAGTTCGTGCTTCCGGCAACTATATCTACGGCGTGGAGGCATTGATACGTTGGAAACCAGAGCAGCTTGGGGAGGTGGGTCCGGCGGAATTTATTCCTATTGCTGAGCAATGTGGTTTGATTGTGAACATTAGCCGCTGGGTGTTTCGTGAGGCTGTAACACAAATTTGTCAATGGAAAAGACAATACTCTATTGCTGATCAAATAGAATCTATCTCTGTCAATGTTTCTGCCGATCACTTTGGTTCGGGCTTGCTTGAAGATTTAAAAGAAGCTATCAAAAGTGAGGATTTCGACCCTAGTATTTTAGAAATAGAAATAACCGAGAGTGCGATTATGGAAAATATTGACGAGGCTGTTGAAATATTACATGCCATTAAAAAAATAGGTGTCACAATTAGCATGGATGATTTTGGTACCGGCTATTCTTCGTTACAGTATCTCAAGTTATTGCCATTGGATAATTTAAAAATTGATCGGGTTTTTGTCAAAGACATTGCCAGCAACGATCATAATTTATTTATTGTTGAGGCAATTATTTCTATTGCTAATCAGTTAAATCTGGGTTTAAT
>JBCBZU010000316.1:0-3369 GCA_039815165.1 Pseudomonadota bacterium | reverse complement strand
GTAAAAGGAACTCTTCACTGGGTCTCAGCCAAACACTCAATTCCAACTCCTGTTCGTCTGTATGACCCAATAAGGTCTCTACAATTATGTGATGCAAAGTACTCATTCATCCGATATTCCAACCATTATTCTGGTCGGTGGCCAGAGCCGACGGCTACAGCTTAACTCACGCTATAAGTGGCAACTGCCTTTTGGCGATCAGGATTTACTGACTTATATCATTAATAAAATACAAAAACAAACCGATACCGTGTTACTCAATGGGCCCAATACCCCGATACCTGCATTAAGCAATTATGCGCTACCGATTATTGGTGATCTCGAAAAGGATTACCAAGGCCCCCTTGCCGCCCTGCTAAGCTGTTTGCATTGGGGCTATTATAATCACCAACCATGGCTTGCCACCATAGCCTGTGATACGCCCTTTTTTCCCGATAATTTACTGGAGTATTTATTCTTGGAGCAACAACAAAGCCATGCTTTAGCACTGATTGCCAGCAGCGACCGGCTGCACCCCGTATTTGGTTTATGGTCGTCGTCGCTCTATCCGAGCTTACACAAGTGGTTTGCCACTGAGGCCAATCGCTCACTCCACTATTGGTCGAAGCAGGTGGCCACCAAGCTTGGCTTTTTAAGGCAGCACAAGGACGTTGACCCCTTTTTTAACATTAATACTGAAAGTGATTACCAACAGGCTCTCACTCATAGAGGTCTCGGGGGCTTGTCTTAGTCCAAGAAGGCTATCGCTTAGCGTTTTTGTAAACTTGCGCAGACAAGCGCCGACACAGAGCCTAGAGGGATATATTTATTATCAACGCGGCAATTTTAATTGTCGCGTTAATAACACAGGACAAGGATGTCCTGCCATCGGCATAGCCGATGTAAGCCATTGAAAATCAAGCCGCTTCGCACAGTTGCGCCAATTTTTAATGGCGTCAATCAAATAGTTAAGGAAAAACGGCGATCTTTAGAGATTCATACCTAGATAAAACCAAGGCATTCTGAGATGACATCCCTATTAAATCAGCTTAGCGAGTTATTAACCCTCGAAAAAATAGACGCGAATATTTTTCGTGGCTACAGTCAAAATATTGGAACGGGTATGCTCTACGGAGGCCAGGTGTTTGCGCAGGCCATCAGTGCCGCACAGGCAAGCGTTGAAGGGCGTCAGGTTCACTCGGCTCATGCTTATTTTCTACGGGCGGGCGACCACAATGCCCCGGTCATTTACATAGTCGATGCCAGCCGTGACGGCCGCAGTTATTCTTCCCGAACGGTGAGCGCAATACAGCATGGCTCGCCTATTTTTACCATGATGTGTTCGTTTCAGGTAAAAGAAGAGAGTGAATTTAGTTTTGTTGACAAAATAGATTACGAGCCGTTTAAGCAACTGCAATGGCTTGAGCTTAATCTTGAACACGATCACCAGGCCGAGCGCATTAATCGCAGTTTAATCTTGAACAAACAACCTTTTTCTATTCGTTTTTTAGAGGAGGCAAGTGACCGCGACCTGCGCTTTGAACACTATTGGATGAAAACCAATGATGTCCTGCCTGCCCAAAGTGATTTACATCAATCACTGTTTTCTTATGCATCTGATTTTCGCCTGCTTACCTCAACACTGAGGTCAGTCGGCTTTCGCTATAAATTAAAAGAGGTTATGTTGGCGACTATTTGTCATGCGGTTTGGTTTCATCGGGAGTTTAATATGGATCAATGGCTGTTTACCCAGTGCGAGCCTTTATCCGTTGCCAATGGTCGCGGAATTGCCAAAGGCAAGGTCTATAATGAAGACGGAATACTGGTGGCAACCACCATGCAGGAAGGCGTGGTGCGTAGACGACAGCAATAAATAACGCTTGGTTTTGCTGACAGCGAGTAATGCATTGAATCAACACATTTCAATAGCAATTGCGGTTGCCTCGCCACCGCCAATGCACAAGCTGGCAACCCCGCGCTGTTTACCAAGGCGTTTAAGCGCATACAGTAAGGTGACCAGAATACGAGCACCTGAAGCCCCAATAGGATGCCCCAGTGCCGTGGCACCCCCGTGAATATTGGTGTGGGCGTGGGCAAGCGATAGTTGGTTAATGGCGGCCATAGCCACCGCAGCGAAGGCTTCGTTAACCTCGAACAGATCGACCTCATCCACTGTCCATGACAGTTTATGCAATAAAGCCTGTATGGCACCGATGGGCGCATGGGTAAATTTCTCAGGCGCTTGGGCGTGGGTGCTGTGGGCTTTAATTTCAGCAATTGGCTTTAGGCCTCGTTGGCTTGCAAGTGCTGCTGTCGTTAGTACCAATGCTGCGGCACCATCCGATAGGGAGCTGGCATTGGCCGCGGTTACAATGCCGTCCTTGGCAAAGGCGGGCTTTAGCTGAGGGATTTTATCCGGCTTGGCTTTACCGGGCTGTTCGTCAGTATCCACGGTGATTTCACCCTGGCGAGAGGCAATCATGACAGGGGCTATCTCTTGTTTAAAATAGCCTTTTTCAATGGCCGTTTTGGCTCGTTTAAGAGACTCCAGGGCATATTCATCCAGGGCGGCACGGTCCAGGCCATCGGCTTTGGCATTGATATCGGCAAAACAGCCCATAGCCTGCCCATCATAGGCGTTTTGTAAGCCATCATAGGCCATATGGTCAAGCACTTCGCTATGGCCAAAGCGATAGCCCTGCCTGGCATTGGGCAGCAAATAAGGGGCGCGCGACATCGCTTCCATTCCGCCGGCTATGGCTGTGTTGATGCTCCCGGCACGGATTTGGTCGTAGGCCAACATCACGGATTTCATACCCGAACCGCAAACCTTGCTAATGGTGGTGCAAGGTGTGGATTGCGGTAGTTTGGCGGCCAGCGCCGCCTGGCGTGCCGGTGCCTGACCCAGGCCTGCGCTGAGCACATTCCCCATAAGCACTTCATCGATATCTTCACTGCTTAATTGGCTTTGCCCAAGCGCCGCCTTAATGGCTACAGCGCCTAATTGAGGCGCTGGCACAGTGGACAAGTCGCCTAATAAAGCGCCTATAGGGGTTCTGGCCGCGCCTAGAATAACGACTTTTTCGTGATTCATCTCATCCTCCTTTAAAAAGCAAGATTGCTTTTATACCTTATCACCATCATGGGCTAAAAAGTTAATGCATGCCAGCTGAACGCTAAATTCACTATAGCTGCGCAAGCATAAGCATAATCACACAATTTAATAATGGTTTTTGACTCAAAGAAAAATCTTCGCGACACAGAAACACCAATTTAGCGCACAAAATCAATGCTGCGGTCGTCTAAAAACGCACCAAAACTAATCAGTCCATGGCATTTTTGGACTTTGCTGAGTGAAAAATACTTTGACTGGTGCGAACAAGATTCACG
>JBCBZU010000130.1:0-6239 GCA_039815165.1 Pseudomonadota bacterium | reverse complement strand
CGCATAAGAGCAAAATGGCTTTCGTGCAAAGGTCTCAATAGGTAATTATTGCAGAAATCTCACCCAGGGCCTATTAACAAATGCCTGCTGTAAACGATCATAGCTTACAGTTTGTAGTTGCAACACTATAAAATAGGCCGTTACTGTTAATTGTTGGCTGTGATTTGTCAGTTTGCTTATTGATCGTCACCCTGTTTCTGGATGGACACTCACTCGTTCGACACCATCGCCTACTCTTTTTAACGCTTTATTATTATGGGCTATTGTTCTAAAGTACTTGTTTAATTTTTTGTTGTTAATGGGGAAACAATGATCAGTGTAGGTATTGTCGGCGGCACAGGGTATACCGGTGTTGAGTTATTGCGGCTATTGGTTAATCACCCCCAGATTGAATTAAAAGTTATTACTTCCCGCGCAGAGGCAGGCGTTCTCGTTGCCGATTTGTACCATAGCCTGCGCGGCTATACCGAACTTGCGTTCTCCGAACCTGATATCGATACTTTGCGCGCCTGTGATGTGGTGTTTTTTGCAACCCCTCATGGGGTCGCGCACAGTATGGTGCCCGCCTTGTTTGAACAGGGTGTGCGTATTATCGACATCTCCGCTGATTTTAGAATTAACGATGCCGCACTGTGGTCTCAGTGGTATGGTCAGCAACATGGGTGTAAAGAGCTTTTGTCAGAGGCGGTTTATGGTTTGCCAGAGGTGAATCGAGAACACATAAAAACAGCCACTTTGGTTGCCTGCCCAGGGTGTTATCCCACCGCAGTACAGCTGGGCTTTTTACCTTTGGTGTCAGCGGGTTTAGTGGTGCCTGACCGCTTAATTGCCAATGCGGCCAGTGGCGTCAGTGGGGCCGGCAGGCAGGCCAGGATTGATAACTTACTCACTGAGGCGGCAGACAGCTTTAAAGCGTATGCGTCGAATGGACATCGACATTTGCCCGAAATTGAACAAGGCTTACGCGCAATACAGCCAGATAAGGCAATTCCTGCTAAACTTACCTTTGTTCCACATTTGTTACCGATGATTCGCGGTATTCATGCTACGCTTTATGGGCAGTTGTTAAACACCGATGTGGATTTGCAGAGTGTGTATGAACACTTTTACCAGGATGAACCCTTTGTTGATATTTTACCTGCTGGCGTGCATCCACAAACACGTTCTGTTAAATCCTCCAATATGTGCCGTATAGGCGTCGTTTGTCCCCAGCAGCAAGATACTGTGGTAGTGATGTCAGTCATTGATAATTTAACTAAGGGAGCGTCTGGTCAGGCGATTCAAAATATGAACATTATGTTTGGTTTTGATGAGTCTCTGGGTTTGCAGCAGCCAGCCTTGCTTCCCTAAACGGAATTTGTCTACTGAATCGTTTATAAGAGTATTTTGATGACAAGCGTCAAACCCAGTAAGCAATATGCGATGGCTGTGGTGCCCTATCGACCCTATTATCGATATTTAGTGATTTTTGGGTTGTCGCTCACATTTTTATTAGCGGTTATTGGTAGTTTTTTTGCGGGTCGCTATTATGCAGTGGGAAACAAGGGCGATATTCTTGCCGAGCGTGATCGGCTTCGCCTGGGTTATCAAAACACCCTTGTGGAAGCCCGCAAACTTGAGCAACAAACGGCAAACTTGCGCTTGGCGGCCGAAGTGGACAGGAAGGCCAATGAAGAAGTCCGCGCAGAGGTCGTGCAGTTAAAGACAAGAGTGGCAGAATTAGAACAAGACAACAATTTTTATCGTAGCCTGATGCGGCCAGCGCCAGGAGATAAAGGCATTGTTGTTGATGCTCCTTCGGTAGAGTTAACCAATACTCCCGGTGTGTACAAGTACAGTATGGCGGTCAAACAAGTGGTCACCCAGCATCGACAGGTGTCCGGATATTTGCAGTTTTCCCTTATCGGCTCGCAGGCAGGGGAGCGGCAAACACTAGCCTTGAAAGACATATCCGATGCGGTCAGTGTTGATCGTGTAAGGTTGCGCTTTAAATATTTCCAGCGGCTGGAAGGGGAGATGCGTCTGCCCGAAGGTTTTACACCGGAAAGAATAGTGTTGAACGTGGTGATGCAACGCCCCACTAGCGTTGTTATCGATAAGAAATTTGGTTGGCTGGTTAAAGAGTAAAAAATAGAGAGAGCGGCATTATGTTTGGAAAAAAAGAAACATCAACATCTTTTTCTGCTGGGTCGACAACTCTGGTGTCTAAAAACACCGAGATTGTCGGCGACATTAATTTTTCGGGTAATCTAATGATTGAAGGCACCATAAAAGGCAATATCTATGCTGCCAGCGATAGCAACGCCCATGCTCGAGTACTGGATAAAGGTCTGGTTGAAGGGGAAATTCGAGTGCCCACTTTGGTTATCAATGGCATTGTCAATGGTGATGTTTACTCCGACAAGCATATTGAGCTGGCTGCCAAGGCCGTTGTCAATGGCAATGTGCACTACTCCCTCATAGAGATTGTCAAAGGTGCCCAGGTCAACGGTAATCTTGTCTACAAGGCCAGTAATAGCGTATCCAAATCGACGCCATCGAGCGCCAAGACGGTTTCCCAGGAGTCTGTTGGGCTTAAAACCACTAAAGCTGAGGTCACCTTAGCCTCGACCAGTGTCAATAAAGTCTAGGTAGCGCCTTACTTGACTGAAATAGTCGGTTAAAGAGATAATAGTCAAGTTTAGATAATGAGATAGACTATGACTGTAGCAGAAGTATTTACCCCAGAACCTATCCATGTCACCGAAAACGCGGTCAAAAAAGTCCGTAGCCTGCTTGAAGAAGAGGCCAACTTCGACTTAAAACTGCGTGTATTTGTCACTGGCGGTGGCTGCTCCGGGTTTCAATATGGCTTTACCTTTGACGAACTGGTTGCCGAAGACGATGCTGTCATTGACAAGGGCGATGTCGGCGTGTTGGTTGATGCGATGAGCTACCCCTATCTGGTCGGTGCTCAGATTGATTATCAGGAAGATCTTCAGGGCTCAAAATTTGTGGTGAGTAATCCTAATGCTTCTTCAACCTGCGGCTGTGGTTCTTCTTTTTCTATTTAAGCGCTTTCGCACTGAGTTTATTGCTTTAGTGTGGTGCCTTCTGTCGTTGTCCGCTATTGCTCAACCCCCCATTGCCCAAGCCCCCCTTGACGCCCCATCCGCCAACAATGCCAGTGGTTATTTGGCAAGAATTCTAAACGATTCTCCTGAAGAGGTCGCCGAAGCGCTGGAGCGTGCTGAGGCCCTCTATCTAGAGGGTAAATTCCCAACCGAAGCCAACCCCATTGCAATTGTTTTGCACGGTCCCGAAGTGGAGATTTTTTTCAAGGATAAGTATGAAGAGTATAAAAACATCGTCGATTTGGCGGCTCGCCTCAGTGCTTTTGGTGTTGTTGATGTGAGAGTGTGTGAAACCCAGTCGGGCATTATGGGCCGCAGTCGAAACAGTATCCACCCCTTTATTGGTACGGTTCCCTTTGGCCCAACGGAAGTAAAGAGACTGCTTGAGCAGCAAAACTACGTTTACTTCTAGCCTGTTATAAATAAATTCCCCCCAGAACGACCTCTTTGCCTGCGCCGGTAATAGAGGGCAAATTGCTGGTTTTATGCTCCAGCGTTTGTTTAGCCATCCATGCGAAGGCGACGGCCTCCACCCAATCTGCCGGAATACCCAGGCAATCTGTAGCAGCAAAAGCCCGGGGTGTTAGTCTCTTAGTGAGTAAATCGCAAAGGCCCTGGTTGTGAGCGCCGCCACCACAAATATAAACTTCGGCACCCGAGCCTTTATCGAGTTTTTCGATTTCATTGACAATCGATGTAACGGTAAAATCCAATAGTGTCGCTTGTACATCCTCGGCGCGTAGATGATCAAATTGCCGTGTTAACTGTTGTTCTAACCAAGGCAGATTAAAGTCTTCTCGACCTGTGCTTTTGGGGGCCGCTAAGCTTAAATAGGGGTGAGCTAAGAGTGTGTGAAGCAAATCATTATTGACCGAGCCACTATTGGCCCACTCGCCATTATTATCAAAGCTCCTTTTATTATGACTATGATGACGTTGATACCAGCTATCCATTAAGCCGTTAGCGGGCCCTGTATCAAAGCCAATCGCGGCTTCTCCGGGGGCCAAATAAGTAATATTGGCAATACCACCACAATTGACAATAAACCTTGCCACTTGTTGCGAACGGAAAAGTGCATTGTGTAGTCCGGGCGCCAACGGTGCGCCATGGCCTCCGGCTGCAATATCGCGTCTGCGGAAGTCGGCAACGGTGGTGATCCCCGTATTTTCAACAATAATATTAGGGTCGCCAATTTGCAGTGAATATCCCGGTGTGGTATCGCCAGGAGGGCAATGTCTTACCGTTTGTCCATGGCTGCCAATGGCTTCTACCTCAGTGCTGTCAACACCCGCCTTGTTACATAAATCCAGAGCCGCTCGACTAAATAACTCTCCTAAGGCATGGTCCAGTACTTGGATTTGAGTAATTTCATCTTGACTGCTGATAGCCAGACTAAAGACCTTGTTTCTTATGTGATCAGATATAGGAAGTGAGTAAGTACATACAATATCGGTTTTATTAGCCTTGATCTCCACCAGTGCGGCATCGATGGCATCGGCACTGGTTCCTGATAGTAAGCCAATGAAGAGTGTCATCGATGTTGCTAATGCCGAGAAATTTGCGTCGACTTATCGCTGGCGGCGACTTGTACTTTTTGACCGTACTCTTCAAACATAGCAACGATGGGCTGGGTTTGTTTTTTAAAATCTCCCAGCTCAGACTTGGGTATGGATTGGGCCTTGGGCAGCGCTACTTTCACAGGATTGCGAACCACGCCATTCTGGTGAAATTCATAATGCAGGTGAGGGCCGGTTGATAAACCTGTCGAGCCCACCTGACCAATAATTTGTCCCTGTTTTACGTTCTTGCCAACGCGTATTCCCCGTCCATAACGGTGCATATGAGCATATAAAGTCTTATAAGCTTGTCCATGACGAATGATAACGGTCTTACCATAGCCGCCCTTAGTGCCTACCCAGATAACTCTGCCATCACCGGCAGCCTTAATCGGAGTGCCAGTAGGTGCGGCGTAGTCAGTGCCCTTGTGTGCGCGTACTTTATTTAAGATTGGATGCCGTCGCTTTAAGTTAAAGTGCGAGCTAATACGGGTGAAATCGACTGGGGTGCGCAGAAAGGCTTTACGCATGCTTTTGCCCTCTGGGGTGTAGTAGTTACTTTCACCCTTGCTATTGGTATAGCGCACGGCTTTAAAAGTATTGCCCTGATTGCTGAACTCGGCAGCCAGTATAGCCCCATTGTTTAACTTTTCTCCATTGAGAAATTTCTCCTCATAAAGCAGTTTAAAATTGTCGTTGGTTCTTATATCCAGGGCAAAATCGATATCCCAGCCAAAAATTTGTGCCAGTTCCATGATCAGGCTTTGTTCCATGCCGACGTCGGTGCCGGCCAAAAACAGCGAATTAATAATCGTGGCTTCTCGATAAGCGATACGAACATCCGGATCAACATGCTTGGATTGCTCTTCAAAGCCTATCTCTGAACGCCTAAACTCCATGCTGTTGAGACGGTCTTTTTGATAGACGAGAGCCTGCAACTGGCCGTCTTGGATTAAGAAGCGAAATGTTTGGCCCGGGTGTAGCTGTGTCAATTGTTTGGTAGAAGCACTGCTGTTCATAAATTCCTGAAGCTTCGTATCTGATAAGCCCGCACGCTGAAACAGCATTGACAAACTATCCCCTGGTTTGACGGTTTCAGAGTGCCAGTCTTTATCATTATTGGGATACTCTTCGACGGTGGGAGTTGCTGCTTCTGAATTGCTTAAGGAGAGTTGAATGGGAGCTTGAAGGCGCTGGGCTTGATCTGGCTCATTAGACTGGGAAATAGTCGCCAGCAATAAAAGTGATGAGCCGAGTACCCCAATGGCTAAAAAATGGCCCCTAGGGAAGTGTTTGAAATGTTTTTCAATGTAGAATTTTCTAAGAAAATCAATGCCTTTCATAGTTCTTTTCAAGTATTACTGCAGATTTATTATTTATAGACGCATTTATACCAGAATGCGATTAATTTTCCAGCTTTAATTGCAAACAGTTTTCATTTTTTGAGCCTCCAAAAATTTAGAATCCTATTTTCTTGGAGGAAACCAATTGCCTTGGTATTATTTGGGGTTGAGCAACGCTTCGGGCATGTTCGATATTTCCGGGACGATGTGGACCGTGGGCATTCTCT
>JBCBZU010000213.1:0-4619 GCA_039815165.1 Pseudomonadota bacterium | reverse complement strand
ATTCCCCGGAAGGCGAAAAGATATTTACCCCATCTCCACAAGCTGCATACAGATTATTGTCTTGCCCTACTTTAAGTACATCCACACCCCAGGTGTTACTTTTTATGGTGGTCACCAATTTTACCTTTCCCAGGGTATTCGATGGTAAGACATCAAAGGCCATGATTCTTCTATCTCCCTGAGCTTCTATATTCATAGCGGGGCCTACGGCGCAATTTTTACGTTTTTTCAGGCTCTTTCTAGTCAGGGGGATAAGGTCGTTCTGTGAGTAATCGGCATCCGCTCATAGAGTGAAACGATAAATGTTTCACATATTTTGGTTTTAAATGATTTTTCAGGTTCCTTCACTTAAGTTAAGTCGCCAACTGGTTTTTTTAGGATTATCCTGGATTTTTTCAGTTGGCTGCTGGTAGGTAATGATTTCTCTATTCACTGTAAAGCTTTTTTTGCAACAAAAGCTTGGTAGCAAAAGCTTTGCAACAATAAACCCATTCACCCAATGGACGAATCCTCTACGGACTTTGCAACGCATCCAACTGAGGGATTCAGGGTTATGGACACTACTCCCTTCACAGCTTTTTCGCGTTTTTTACGCTATTCTAAAGAGTGTTGGTTGAAACACCGCTGTGGTTCCAGCGCTGAAAAAGTATTATGGTCAATAATAACGACAATAAGGCAATAAAAAAGTCATCGCCAATTAGCGTATTGATTGTCAATACCGATACGCAAGCAGAGTCTCTGGTTCGCTCATTTCTCATGCAATCACAGTACACTCGTTATCGTTTAATCAAAGCGCGCAATCTTGAGGAATCCATAAATGCGATAACCGCCAATACCTGCGATGTAGTGCTGCTAAATTATTACTGGGGCAAAACCCGTATTGGCGATAAATTTCTCCAGTGGGCGCGCGCTAAATTTTCTCATATTCCTATTATAGTCTTCACCCGCAGAAATGAACCCGACATAGATAGGCAAGCCGCGCAATTGGGGGCCGCTGACTACCTGAGCTTTGATAAACTCACTGCTCAGAAACTGGATCGCTCGATTCGCTATGTATCCGGGCGACGAGTTGTTAATGAACAAATTAACTATCTGGCCCAACACGATTTTTTAACGGGCATGCCTAATCGCAATCTATTTCAACAGCGCTTGCGCCACAGCATTCACATCGCCAAACAGCGCAAAACCCCTTTTGCTCTGCTGATTGTCGAAATTAAAGAATTAAAAAGCCTCAATGAGCGCCACGGCCACACACTGGGTGATTATATAGTGAAACAATATGCCACCCACCTCAATCGAATTGCTAAACATCAAGGCAGTGTTGCGCGCACTGGCGATGGTGAATTTGCCCTGGTCGTTAGAGACTTTTCCAAGCCAGAAGAACTTAGCCTTATCGCTAAATCAATCACTAATATTTCAGCGTCATTAATTGAGTTCCAAGGGCAGCATTTTGAGACAGCTTGCAGTGTTGGTGTGGCCCAATATTATGACTTCGGCATGGATGATAAGCAATTACAGTCCAATGCGCTGGTCGCTTTGTCTCACGCCCGCGAGCACCCCGCCAGCCACTACGAATTCCACACAAAGGCAATGACCCCGTTAGTGGCCAAGCAAACGACTTTACAGCAGAGTTTTGTTAAGGCGCTTGCCACCAATGAAATTGGTTTATATTTTAATCCACGTATTCAATGTGCTAATGATGAAATCGTCGCCATTGAGGTAAACCCCTATTGGTCACACCCCGAAAAAGGCATGCTGGAGTACGAGCAGTTTTTATGGAATGATCTAAACAATGATTTATCGGTGCGCTTTACCGAGTGGTTATTAGCCACCAGCTTTGAATATTTTAATCAGCTTAATATATCCAAATCCATTAAACTCATTTTCAATATCGACTTTCAGGGCCTGTTTTCATTGAGTTTTCCCGACATTGTTGAAAAACATTTAAAAAATTATGGTATAGACGGCAGCCAAATAGAATTTGACTTATCCAATGTAAAAATGGAAAAGCACAACGCGGTACTCGAAAATTCAATGGATAAGCTAAGCGCTATCGGCGTTAGCTTTGGAGTAAATCATTTTGGTACAGAAGAAGCGTCCATTTCTTATTTGATGAGCCTGCCAACCACCGTCTTAAAACTCAGCGGAGAGTTTGTCAGCGAGATCAATAACAATCAAGCAGAAATCCTAATGGCCAAGGCCCTGGTAGACTTAGGCCATAGTTTGGGTAAGCAAGTACTTATCGAAGGACACCATAATCACCTGTCAGTGGATGATATTAAAGACCTCGGCTTTGACCTCTATAAAAGTGTCTTTACCGTTGATGCACTATCATTAGCCAAGCTGCAAGATGTGGTGGATAAAGATGCAATAGAAAAACAAACGAAGACTAAAGCGACACCTCTTCCTCGCGATAAGCAGTAGTATGCGCCAGACCGCGCTTGCGTTAACATTTTTATATTTTTTATGTAACCTTTCCAGTTCCTCGGGCGAATTAGTGTTTGCCAGTCGTTAACGTTGTTCACGAATGTTAGTGGCTAATAACAACCAACCTACCCCTAATCCCAGGAGCGCACCATGCCTATTCGTTTTATTGCAGTACTCGTTCTGAGTTTAACCAGCATCGTCACTTTTGCTGACCGCTATAAGCAGTTCACCTATGAGGTGACCATTACTAACCTCACTCGCGGTCAAACTTTTACACCTCAATTAGTGGTTACCCATAACCGTTCTGTAGCGCTGTTCGAGTTGGGCCAGCCAGCGACGAATGAGTTGGAAATTCTTGCAGAAGGTGGCGATACTCAGCCATTGAGCGATCTCTTATCAAGCCTCGGTAAGAGAACCATAGGCGATGTGCAAACCATTGCCGGCTTATTAGAACCAGGGGAATCTATTTCCACACGCATTAAAGCCAATCCCTACAGGCATTCTGTGATCAGTATGGCGGCGATGTTGATTCCAACCAATGATACTTTTGTCGCCTTGGACAGCCTGCATTTACCTTTGCGCGGCACCAGAACCCGTTTGCTCAAAGCCTATGATGCGGGAACGGAATTAAATGATCAGAACTGTGCCAATATGCCAGGGCCCCGTTGTGGTGGTGAGGGCGTATCTCAAGGTCCCAATGAGGGTGATGAAGGTTACGTCTACATTGGCAATGGTTTTCACAGCCTGGGTAGCGAAGATGGTCTAGGCAATGAAATATTAGCCCCTTTAGTTTATGATTGGCGGAACCCAGTGGCTAAAATAACTGTCCAACGAGTCCGTTAATTTTTAATAAAACACCCATTCGATAAGCAGAGCTTACGGTATGTGACCTCTGCTTTAGGCTATTGATGGATAACTATAAACACAAAGACGAGCAGCGCTGGTCGCAATTGATGGCCAGTGCACAGCAAGGTAACGAATCCGCCTATCGGCAGTTGTTAACAGAACTGGGGGATGTTATTGCGGCGTATTTGCGCAGTCGCTTTGGTGATTTGGACTTGCTTGAGGACTGCGTACAAGAATCGTTAATTGCCATTCACAAGGCAAGAAATACCTACGAGCCCAAACGCTTATTTCGCCCTTGGCTTTTTGCTATCGTTCGTCACAAGTCCATCGATGTATTACGAAAGAAGCAAAGGCAGTATACTGGCAGCGACCAGCAAACCCTTGCTCAAGACAATAGCGACAGCATTACCGACTCTTTCGACAGCCAAATTGATGCAGACCTGCATTGTGGACAGCTGTTAGCCTCACTGTCAGACAAACACCGAGAGGCTATCGTGCTAACAAAACTGGAGGGCTTAAGTATGCGAGAAGCGGCAGACCAATTAAATATTTCAGAAAGTGCAATGAAAGTGCGCGTTCACCGCGCGCTGGATGCCTCAAGGCAATTACTCGAAGCCGAGATGTCCCCATGACCGCTCGACGAGATCTAATCACAGACCTGGTCGATGATCTAAGCCCTAAACCCCGACAGTGGCCAGTGTTGTCCATAGCGCTACTGTGGTGGGTGTTGACATGGTTATATGTGGTTGCGGTTACCGCAGCCTTTGGGCCATTGAGAGAAGGTGTCCATCACCAGATAGCACACAATCATCATTTTCAAGTGGAGTCTTTATTGGGTTTATTTGCCAGCTTGCTATTTGCACTTATTGCCTGGTATAGCTCTATTCCCGGCGGCGCCACTAAAAAAATAACAATCATTGCCAGTGTAACGGCCTTAGCCTGGTTGAGCTTTTATATTGTTGGTTTTTGGGCACCTGCCCTGGAGCCGAGTATGCACGGTAAACGGTTATATTGTTATTTGGAAGCATTTGTCTGCAGCGTTCCACCAACACTGCTGGCCTGCTATTTTATTGCCAAACGCTATCCGCTAAAGCGTCGGCAAACGGGCTTGGCCATCGGTTTGGCTGCGGGCATGATCCCCGCATTATGGATGCAATTTGCATGCATGTACGAGCCCGCCCATATACTGAGTCATCATATATTGCCTGGCTTATTCAATGGGCTGCTTGGCTTGGTGCTGATGCCAGTGGTGTATGCCTGGGTGCAAAAACAGGCTACTCGCTAATATTAGATTTCGATCAGTTGGGAATACTTGCTTTTATAGCGAGTATCGGCGGTGACGGCTT
>JBCBZU010000290.1:0-3651 GCA_039815165.1 Pseudomonadota bacterium | reverse complement strand
TTTTTTACAGTTTGGCTTAATGATCTGATGGTTAATGGTGATTTAGAGGCGAGTGATAGCAAATGCTCTAAAAAGGCATCGTCATCCAGAGTATTGTCGATATTATCCCGATGGATAAGGATTTGGCTTAAAGCCTGTGTAGAAAACACCCCCGGTGGGCGTATAAAAAAATTAACTGTTTCTAACATCTCACTTTTTATTGAACGGCGTTTTAAGCCATTTATCTGTGACGAGTCTGGCGTATCAATCATAACAATGGACGATACATTTTCGCCCAGTTCTTGCAACTGCCGAGCGACTTCGTACGCTAATATTCCCCCAAGAGAGTGGCCGCCTAGTTCGTAGGGGCCTTGTGCCTGAACAGATTGAATAATATGGACATAGTAGGCCGCTATCGCTTGTATACCGTGTAAGGGCGAACGCTCGGTTAACCAGCCTCTGGCTTGTATACCATAAGCAGGCCGCTGCCATTGCTCGGCAATTTTTAAGTAGGGTTGAACCCCCCCCAGTTTTGCATGAATCCAAAAGATGGGGCTTCCCTCCGTTACCCCATTTAAGGCTACGAGTTCAGGAAAGGCTTGATTGTTCTGGGCATGGTTTTTTGGGGCATGGTTTTTGGGGATATGGTTTCTGTGGATATTATCGCCCGGCAATATGGACAGCTGTGGGTTGTTAACAGGCAGTTTGGCGGACAATTCCCGATTGAAAAAGGCCTTTAATACTTCACTGTAGTTTTCCTGTAAATAGTCGCTTAGTTGTTGAATGGTACTGTAATCGAGGAATACGTCATCGGGCACATCTACCAGGGTTTTATTCATTTGCATCACCAATTCGGTTTCAGCGATAGAGTCAAGCCCCCAGTCATAAATATTGGTATCAAGATCTAACTGATCAGCGGTCATGCCTAATTTTTCAGCCAGCAATAGGCGTAGATAATCAACAATGTGCTCTTTTGTGCTTTTCTCTGGCAATATCTCAAGCACAATAGCGTTCTTGTTGACCTCAGTGAGTGCCATGCTTGTTTGTGTATTGTCTGTAGAGCGGCTTACCGTCTTATCAGAACGAGTAGCGCTTTGGGGCAACCAATAATATTCTTTAGCAAAAGCGTAGCCAGGTAGATGCATACGCTTAGGCGTATTGTTGCCATAGAGACCAGGCCAATTAAACGCAGCACCCTTTACCCACAGTGTCGCAATGGCTTCACAATCTGGCTGCTGCCAATCTTGAATCGGTGTTTTTAATAGCGCTGATATCGCGGGGTCTGTTATTTTTTTATTGGCTTTTTCACTAAGAGCTGAAAAAATTCCGTCGCCGATAGGCACGGTATCAGGGCCGTTATTATCGATAAATACGGCTAATTTTTTCAACAGTGCTTGCTGGCTTTCAATCACAAATATAACTCTGTTTTCCATATGCTTGCGCCCGGTTTGCAGCGTATAGGCCAGCTCGGACATAGTGACTGTATTATCGTTCAGCCATTGATAGAGGTTGTCTGCCATCTGTATCAGACTCTCAGATTTTTTCGCAGAGAGTGGAATCATATAAATATGATTAGTCTTATCGAGTACTGAATCGCCCGATAGCGAATTGCCCAAGGCTACATGCCTGGTGTGGGCAGGTTGGTACTCTTCAACAACGACGTGGGCGTTAGTGCCGCTAAAGCCAAAACTATTCACTGCTGCACGTAGTGGTGCTTCTGTATGACGAGACCAGTTTTTTAGCTTGGTATTCACATAAAAAGGAGAGTTTTGAAAATCGAAGTGGGCGTTTTCTTTATTAAAATTCAAGCTGGGAGGAATTTTTTTATGCCGCAAGGCAAGCAGCGCCTTTTGTAGCCCGGCAATACCGGCGGCACCGGAGGCATGGCCTATATTGGTTTTAACCGATGCTAAGGCGCAATAATTGTTTGGCGGGGAATGCGCTTGAAATACGGTTGCAAGTGCTTGTAGTTCAATAGGGTCACCTAGTTTTGTGCCGGTTCCATGCGTTTCGATATAGCTAATGGTTTTAGGGTCTATATCATATTTTTGATAAACTTTGCGCTGTAATTCAACTTGACTGATAACACTGGGAGCGGTAATGCCATTGGTTTTTCCATCTTGATTAATACCCGAGCCATTAATAACACCGTATATGGCATCGCCATCTCGCTCTGCATCTTCGAGCCTTTTTAATACAACGGCACCCACGCCTTCACCGGGTACAAAGCCATTTGCGTCATCATCAAAGGTTTTGCATTGACCATCTGCGGAGAGCATTCCCGATTGGCACATTTTGATATAGGAATCGGGTGTTAGGTAAAAAGTCACGCCACCGGCAAGTGCCATATCAACTTCGTGGCTGATCAATGCCTGACAGGCAAGATGAACGGCAACCAATGATGATGAGCAAGAGGTATCAATCGCAATTGCCGGTCCTTTTAAATTTAAATAGTAGGCGATTCTGGCAGCCGCAATAGCAAAGTTATTGCCGGTCGAATCTACATTAGCGGCGCCTGCCTGCGATAAAAGCGCAGTATACTCGTTATGCAGTACACCGAGATAAACACCACAATTGATATTATCTAACAGATCTTCTGCATAGCCTGCATCTTCAAATGCGCGATAGCTCTCTTGTAAAAAGTGCCGCTGTTGCGGATCCATTAATTGCGCTTCTGATGGTGATATACGGAAGAACAGTGGATCGAAGTACTCAACATCGTTAATCATTCCAATGGATTTACAGTAGATTTTGTCTTTTTTAGGGTGAACCTCATCGTAAAATGCAGCAACATCCCAGCGACTTTTAGGAATCTCAGTAATGGCGTTTTTGCCATTGGCAATATTATTCCAAAATATTGATAAGTTATCGGCCTGGGGATACTTTCCCGACATGCCGACAACAGCGATTTTTCGGGGTGCTTCCCCGACTGTTTGAGTCAAGTGCTTATTCATAATCTGCAAACTGCCTTAGTAATTCTGAATTAAGGTAAGCGACCAGCGTCGCGCAATGTCCGTAGCTAAACATCAACATCGGGGCAAAGGTAATACCCAGTTGGTCGTTAATAAAGTTGGCGATATCCATCATGCCCAGTGAATCTAAACCGATTTCTTCAAAGCTTTGATCCCAGTCAATGCTTTGTATATCTCTATGCTCCAAGAGTTTTGCAACAAAGGTTTGAATTTTATTTTCCAGAGAGGCCATTCGCGCTTCGCTGTCAATTTTGCCGCCGAGATCTACCGCGCTAACATATTTTTTAGACTTTTGATCAATATCCCATGAACCCGCGCAGCCTTGCATAAGGCGGTCTTTTTCCATTACCCGCACTACATCCTTGATACGTGGCGATGTTCGCCCACATTGGCAGGGGTCGGTAACAAAGGTTGCCTCATCGCCCACCACATAGCGAACATAGCGGCTGCCATGCCGTAAACCCGTATGCACTACCAGTCCACGCTCTCCATTGTTAACGTGGCGGCGGGTTTTTTCGTCGATCACTTCGGTATAAATATGTCCTTGAATTAAGTGAAAGCCATCGTTGCATTCGCACTCGGTCGCCGCTGGCCCAACTTCTGCGCAGCCATAAATATCAACAAATTGAGTTTTGGGTGCACCGGCACGTTTGTTGGCTTCCCACACTCTGTCTGTCAGGCGGAATTCGGGTAAATCACG
>JBCBZU010000076.1:0-7571 GCA_039815165.1 Pseudomonadota bacterium | reverse complement strand
CAGTTGTAAGCAAGCCCTAAATCAATAGGGTCAGAGTCTTTGATTTTTCAAATTTCAAGAAATTTTATCGAGGTCAGAGCCTTTGGCTCTGTTAGAACAGTAATATCAAAGACTCTGACCCCATTGATTTTATCCGTTTGAAGTGTTAACTTCTCGGCTTTATTTTAGGAGAACATATCCCATGGCCAGACTGCCTCGCCTTTATATTGAGGGTTGTCCACAGCATATTATTCAAAGAGGTAATAATCGCCAAACAGGCTTTTTCGCAGATGAAGATTATGCGTTTTATCTGGATAAACTGCGCACAGCGGCTGAGAAATACGGTGTTGCCATCCATGCCTTTGTTTTGATGACAAACCACGTTCACCTGCTGGCAACGCCGCGCGAGCAAGACAGCATAAGCTTAATGATGCAGTCGGTTGGTCGCAGCTATGTTGGCTATATCAACCATAAATACAGCCGCACAGGCACCTTGTGGGAAGGTCGCTACAAATCAACTCTAGTCAATCAAGACGATTATCTCATGGTCGTTAGTCGATATATTGAGTTGAATCCAGTCAGGGCCGGCATGGTTGAGCACCCGGCCGCATACCCTTGGTCAAGCTATCAATTTAACGCCATGGGCAAAGACATAAAATTGATAGTCCCCCATGAGCTGTATTTAGGTTTGGGTCAAAGGCAGTCCACGCGCCAGGCTCGCTATAAAGCGCTATTTGATGGCCATATACCGGAAAACGCCATAGAGAATATAAGAAACGCGACCAATAAAGGATGGGTATTGGGCGATACCCGCTTTCAGCAGCAGGTCGAAAAAGTCACCGGTCGCGCCGCCTCTCCGCGTCGACGTGGAGGCGATAGAAAATCAGAAAAATTTTGGTTGGAGACATTAAATAATTTAAACCAGAACAAAAATCAAAGACTCTGACCCCATTGATCTTCTAGCAAGGTAAGGTGGAATTTATCAATGGCTAGCTGTAAATCCTTAAGGCTGCCTTCGTTTGTGATGATGTGGTCGGCTTTTTGTAGGCGTGACCGGCGGCTTAGTTGTTGGGAGATGATATTTTTAATGGTCTCGCGGTTGCTGTGGTCGCGCGCCAGGGTTCGTTTAATTTGGGTGTCTTCTGAGCAATCGATAACTAACACGCAGTCGCACAGGGCATCCAGCTTGTTTTCCAATAACAGTGGGGCAGAGAGGATAACGTATCGGGATTGAGCGGCTTTAAGTTGTTGCAGCAAGTGTTCGCGAATAATGGGGTGCAGTAGCTGTTCCAGCCAGTTTTTGGCATCGGCGTCGTTAAAAATAATCGCCCGCAGGGCCTCGCGGTTTAAGTTGCCGCCCTTAACCATCACTCCCTCACCAAAATGCTGCTCAATAGCGCTGACGGCCTCGGTGCCCGGCTGGGTGACTTGCTTGGCAATAAGGTCGGCATCGACGATATCAATGCCGTGCCGGGCGAATTGATCACTGGCGGCTGTTTTGCCTGAGCCAATACCCCCCGTTAAACCGACGGTATAGGGCACAGTCTAGAGCGCCATGCCATTGAGGTAGGCATTGATAAGCGTGTCCCCCCACACTAAGGCGATCCAGCCGGCCATGGCCAAATAGGGGCCAAAGGGTATGGGAATATTTTTATCTCTGCCGTGAATAACAATACCGGCAATACCAATGGCTGCGCCCACAAATGACGACAGTAAAATAATCAGGGGCAAATATTGCCATCCCATCCACGCGCCCAGTGCCGCCAGCAGTTTAAAGTCGCCAAAGCCCATGCCTTCTTTTTGGGTCAATAACTTAAATAGCCAATACACGCTCCACAGCGATACATAACCGGCTATTGCACCCCATACGGCACTGTTAATATCCGTAAATACGCCACTCAGATTGACCAGCAGGCCCAGCCATAGCAAGGGCAGGGTGATTGTGTCGGGCAATAAAAAAGTATCGATATCAATCATTGTGAGTGAAATCAAACACCAGAGAAACACCAGCGCCAGCAAGCCCTGGGCGCTAAAGCCCAGCAAAAACACAGTCACCACAGACAATAAAGCAGTGGCCAATTCCACCAGAGGATAGCGAATGGAGATCGCCGCATTGCAGTCAGCGCATCGCCCTTTGAGCAACAGATAGCTAATCACAGGAATATTGTGCCAGGGTTTTATTGGCTGATTACAGCTAGGGCAAGTGGACCTCGGCCTCGCCAGTGATATGTTATCAATCTTGGCAGGCGCCAGTTCCAGCAGCTCGCAGCACTCCTGGCGGAAGGCGTTTTCCAGCATTTTAGGCGTGCGCAAAATAACCACATTAAGAAAACTGCCGACGATAAGGCCAATAATAAAAATAAAGGGGTAATAAAAATAAGGCAGCCCGGATAGAATATCCAGGCTGTGAGCAATATCTACCATGCCAACAATTAAACAACGCTTCCAAGCTGGAATATAGGCAAGTACATGCCAATTAACAGCCCACCCACCAGCACGCCCAGCACAGACATAATCATCGGCTCAAGCAGCGAGGTTAAATTGTCCACCATATCGTCGACTAAATCTTCATGGTAGGTTGCGGCTTTATCCAGCATATCATCGAGTGCGCCAGATTCTTCACCAATGGCCGTCATTTGCAGCATCATACTGGGAAACTTACCGGTAGAGCGCATCGCTTGGTTTAACTGAATACCGGTGGCGACACTGTCGCGAATCTCCAATACGGACTTTTGGTACACAATATTGCCGGTGGCGCCGGCCACCGACTCTAAGGAATCAATTAAAGGCACACCGGCAGCAAAGGTGGTGGACAGTGTACGCGCATAGCGTGCCAGGATAGAGTTGTACACAATTTTGCCAATCACCGGAATGCGCAACATTAACTTATCAACAGCCTGCCTAAATCCTGGCGAGCGCCGGTGCAGTTGTCTAACAATAAAAAATACCCCAACGGCGCCAAAAAGTCCCATCACCCAGGTTTTTTGAACAAACTCCGAAATACTCAGCACAAACAAGGTAAAGGCCGGCAGATTCGCCCCAAAACTACTAAAGGTTTCCGCAAATTGAGGCACTACCTTAATCAATAATATGGCCGTCACAACAATGGCAACCGCAACAACGGCAATCGGGTAGGTAAGCGCCTTTTTGATTTTAGCCTTTAGGGCCTCGGTTTTTTCTTTATAGGTGGCAATGCGGTCCAGCAGTGTTTCCAGGGCGCCTGACTGTTCACCAGAGTCCACCAGATTACAAAATAGATCATCAAAATAAATAGGGTGCTTGCGCAGCGCCGCCGCAAAGCCGCCACCGGCCGCCACATCTGTGCGAATATGCTGAATCAGCTCTCTCATGGATTCATTGTCCAGGCCATCGGCAACAATATCAAAACTCTGCACCAGCGGTACCCCGGCCTTCATCATAGTGGCCATTTGCCGGGTAAAGATCGCAATATCCAAGGGCTTGATTTTTTTCTTGCTGGCGAATAAAGGTTTTGGTTTTCTCCGCACCACTTTCGGCCGAACGCCCTGCTTAAGTAACTGTGCTTTCACAAGGTTTTGGCTTACGCCAGAGACTTCCCCCTGTACCTTTTTACCTTTGCGGTCGGTGCCTTTATAAATAAAGATTGCCTGTTGTGTTGTTGCCATAATCGTAGCCGCTTAAAATATCGAATAATGTCTTAAAATCATCTTGAACCTTGCTGTAGCCTTTTATATCTCGGTTTTTTAAACAGAGACTTGGCGGTGCAAAAATAATGTTTCCCAGTGCTGCCCCAAATTCCCGCCTTTGTGGGCGAATAATCAAGGCAACCGTTGACAGCCAATCACTTAGTGTTAACACACAGCAAAAACCGCTTTTTGCGGTGAGCGATTTCTGCCTGCTGTGAACTTACCAATGGGCGCCGGTGTGCACACGGCCACCCACAAAAATCACCTTGCCAGAGCCAGCCCTAATCAGAGCCAGTCCTAATCTTTAGTCACCCTATTGGCCTCTTCTAAACTAATCAGCCCCTGAGCCACTTTGCGCAAAGCGGATACCCGTAAATTATGAAAGCCTTCTTTCTTGGCGGCCTCGGCAATTTGCAAAGAGTTGGCGCCTTCCATTATAAGGTGGGAGATGCTCGACGTTATGCGAACCACCTCATAAACACCCACACGCCCTTTATGCCCATTGCTGCACTTTTTACAGCCTTTTAAATTGGGCTGAAACATAGACCATGATTTTTGCGGCATTTTAATGGTATCTACCAATAAACCTTCTTGCTCCAGCACATCCTCAGGTAAATCATCTAGGGGCGTGCGGCAGTGGGTGCAGAGTTTACGGGCCAGGCGCTGGGCGATAATTAAACTAACGGTGGTGGCCACATTAAAGGTGGGCACGCCCATATTTAATAGGCGGGTTAGTGTTTCTGCCGCACTGTTGGTATGCAGGGTAGAAAGCACCAGGTGACCGGTTTGAGCGGCTTTAATGCCAATTTCTGCGGTCTCCAGATCGCGGATCTCCCCCACCATGACCACATCAGGATCCTGGCGCAAAAAGGAGCGCAGGGCCTCAGCAAAATTTAAACCCACGCGATTATTGATTTGTACCTGATTAATGCCTTCCATATTGATTTCTACCGGGTCTTCTGCGGTGGAAATATTGCGTTCTTTGGTATTGAGAATGCCTAAACCCGTATAGAGCGAAACGGTTTTACCGCTACCGGTAGGCCCGGTAACCAAGATCATCCCCTGGGGCTGGCTGAGGGCATCGGTATACAGTTGTTGCTGGTCAGGCTCATAGCCCAGGGCATCTATCCCCAACTGCGCTGAGCTGGAGTCGAGAATCCGCAAAACAATTTTTTCGCCAAACAGGGTGGGCAGGGTGTTAACCCGAAAATCAATGGACTTGGTGCGAGAAATCTTAAGCTTAATGCGGCCATCCTGAGGGATGCGTCGCTCAGAGATATCCAGTTGCGCCATTACCTTCAGCCGTGCGGCAAGCCGGGTGGATAAATTGGCCGGCGGTTTTTGAATCTCCTGAAGAATCCCGTCAATGCGAAAGCGAATGCGGTAGGTCCTTTCGTAGGGCTCAAAGTGGATATCAGAGGCACCGATTTTAATGGCCTCCAACAGAATCTTATTAACAAACTTAACAATAGGGGCTTCATCAGCCTCGGCCTTGGCCAGTTCATCATCTTGTTCTACAGCGAGATCAACGTCTAAACTTTCGAGCCCTTCATCATCCAAATCGCCGAGGGCATCGCTCAGTGTTTCCCCCTCATCGCTAAGGTATTTTTCAATGGCGGCGGCCAGTTTATCGGCTTCTACCAAAATGGTGTCGATATTCATGCCGGTGTTAAATTTAATTTCGTCCAGGGCATGAAGGTTGGTTGGATCAGTCACCCCTAAAAACAGCCGATTGCCGCGCTTGTACAGCGGCAGCACATGGTGTTTGGTAACTAAGCGATTATCCACAAGTCCGGAGGGAATGGACTTGGTATTGTGGCTGTCCAGGTCATAAACCGGCGTGCCAAACTCCTGGGCAGCAATAGAGGCAATGGTAACGGCATCAATAATCTCTTCATTAACCAATTGGCTAACAAAGGTGGTGCGGTTTTGCTGGCTTTCGCGCAGGTGGTCTTGAGCGTCCTCAAGGGTTAGCAGCTTATCATTCACCAGGCGCCGCGCCAGCCCGCTTAATGCCATGGTATTCATCGAGTCATATCTCTGTAGTTACCTATAGTTACCTGTATTAGTTACCTATATTTTATCCAGGGCGATAAATCTGCATACAGGTATGCATATACAGCAGCCTTGAAAACTCGGCCAAGTAATAATGGTAAAGGGTTTTTGGGCGAAGTAAGCGTTAACGCGACTATTATTATTGCACTACATTTTTGCACTACTAGCGCGAAAACTGCTGTAAACAAGCCCCCACCTTCCCACTAACAACATTAAACCGGCTGGCCTCACCCGCCCAGTGCATCAGGTAGACGGCAACTCATCCCTCTGACAGGCCCTGGCGCCTTCGGTAAGAATATCGAAAGCCATCCCAACTGCCTAAGCATAGCTCAAGAATCTCTATCTATACCACCAATATAATACGCGCCATTCACCTAAAAAAATCCAACCGCAGTCTGGAGCGGGGTGTTAGCCGTGTGAACGGGCGTTTGCCCATGATCGGACAGGCTTATTGTGCAACCCTTATTGTGCGCCTCTTATTGTCAACCAACGGCCCAATTAAGGAATTTACTCCAAAACCCCTTTAAGGGCTTTAAATTTTGTCACAATTATTTCTATTCTAGGCTACATTAAACCAAATAGTAAGTGAAGCAAGTGCTTAACTGCAATCTAGATCACAGTTAAACGCCCAATTATTGGTTATAAAGTACATCTAAAATAAGGTGCTAAGAATGAGACTAAAACACGCAAGCGGTTTTACATTAATAGAAGTACTGATTGCGGTGGCAGTGCTGGGCATTTTGGTGGCAGTCGCCTTGCCCTCCTACCAAAACTATATTGCCCGCGGCGAGGTTGACCGCTGCTTAAAGCTTATCACCCCCGCCACCATGACCGCCGACAACTTAATTTTAAATAACAATGGCGATGCCACTGCCATTGACGCCGTCGCCCTGGGAATTGCGACAGCCAGTAATTGTGATGCAGTCGCAGTCAACAATACCACTGCCAATGGCGATATTGATATCTCTGGCACAGTCAATACCGGCGCTGGCAATAACACCATGCGCTGGAGGCGTGCCGCCGCCAATGGCATATGGACCTGCACCAGCACAGGCAATACCGGCCTCGCCCCCACAACCTGTCCTTAAGTGCAGGGCCACCTTGCTTACCTGAGGATAAAAGTGACAAAAAATGTCTGTATGGCGGGGTCATAGAGTGACATTTAGTGTCAGTGGATGATAAAGATAAATATTCTATTTGCGCTAAGCGTTTGAAATAAATAGAAATTTAAAATTGGCATTGTTTTTGATTGCCTATTACTAACGTTATTTAACTCAATATCAAGGTGATTGTTATGAAACACAAGCAACAAGGTTTTACACTAATTGAACTGATGATCGTGGTGGCGATTGTGGGCATTTTGGCGGCTGTGGCCCTGCCTGCTTATCAAGACTATACGGTGCGCAGTAAAATGAGTGAGTTATTGGTGGGTGCATCTTCACCAAAAAGTTTGGTTAGTGAGGCTTTTCAAAGTGATGGTCTGACTGGCATTGGAGCAGCAGCTGATGAGTATAACGCTCGTCCTCCTGAGGAAATACGAACAAAATATATTGATACTATTCAAATCGATAGGGGTACCGGTGCTATTACCGTTACTACTGGTCCGGCGGCTACTTCAGGTTTTCCTGGTGATGCTGCGGGAGCAACGCTAGTTTTCACGCCTCACGTAAACCAAGCACAGATTGTTGATGGGGTCACTGGCGCTATAGATTGGGCTTGCGCATCTATATCCGCTAACACTGCAGGGACCAGAGGGCTTGGTGCAGCCGTTCTCGGTACTCTTCCCGCTAAATACGCACCTTCAGAGTGCCGTTAAGTTTCTATATTGAGTGTTAAGCAAATACGCTTTGCCAAAAACTCACTGTTTTAGTT
>JBCBZU010000138.1:0-6147 GCA_039815165.1 Pseudomonadota bacterium | reverse complement strand
TTCAGATCAAGTGGGCGGCAATGTTGGCCTGACCGTTATCAAGGGCAAAGTCGACGCCAACACCCCGGATGCAGACTACAAAGTAGATGGTCTCTCAGGCGCTACACTAACAGCTCGTGGTGTCGACAATCTGGTTAAATTTTGGTTGGGCGATATGGGCTATGCAAAATATCTCGACAAGCTTAAAAATGGGGAGGTCTAAGCATGAAAGTCAACGAGTTATTATTTAAGCCAGTATTTGAAAATAACCCCATTGCATTACAAATTCTCGGCATTTGTTCTGCTCTGGCGGTCACCAGCAGTTTGAAGGTTACCGCGGTTATGTGTATTGCCGTTATTTTGGTTACGGCATTTTCCAACTTATTCGTTTCCCTGGTGCGCAACCATGTGCCCAGCAGTATCCGCATTATCGTTCAAATGACAATTATCGCATCACTGGTAATTTTGGTTGATCAGGTACTCAAAGCGGTGGCTTATGACATCAGTAAACAGCTATCGGTCTTTGTGGGACTGATTATCACCAACTGCATTGTTATGGGCCGCGCAGAAGCCTTTGCCATGAAAAACCCCCCACTGCCCAGTTTTATGGACGGCATCGGCAATGGCCTTGGTTACAGCGTGCTGCTGCTTATCCTTGCCTTTGTGCGCGAATTGTTTGGCTCGGGCAAGATCTTCGGTTACGAGATATTGCCCCTGGCCACCGAAGGCGGCTGGTATGTATCTAACGGTATGCTGCTACTGCCACCCAGCGCTTTCTTTTTAATTGGGTTTTTTATTTGGGCAGTTCGCGCCTGGGATAAAAAACAAGTGGAAGAAGATGAATTTAAAATGGCTCCCAATACCAAAGCAAGAGAGGCACACTGATGGAAGCACTGCTAAGTCTATTTGTTCGCGCCATTTTTATTGAAAATATGGCACTGGCCTTCTTTTTAGGCATGTGTACCTTTATCGCCGTATCGAAAAAAGTGGAATCCTCGCTGGGCTTGGGCATAGCCGTGGTGGTCGTGCTGACAATCACCACCCCGGTCAATAACCTGCTATATACCTATCTGCTGTCTGATGGAGCCCTGGCCTGGGCGGGTTTGCCCAATGTTGATTTGAGCTTTTTGGGATTAATTACGTATATAGGAGTGATCGCTGCTCTAGTGCAAATTTTGGAAATGTTTTTGGATAAATATGTTCCCGCACTGTACAACGCACTGGGTGTGTTTTTGCCCTTGATTACCGTTAACTGCGCCATTCTTGGATCGTCTTTGTTTATGGTCGAGCGCGATTATAATTTTGGTGAAAGCATTGTTTTTGGTGCAGGCTCAGGCGTAGGTTGGGCCTTGGCGATTACGGCACTGGCCGGTATTCGCGAAAAAATGAAGTACAGCGACGTGCCAGAAGGTTTGCGAGGTTTAGGCATTACATTTATCACTGTTGGTTTGATGTCACTGGGCTTTATGTCCTTTGGCGGTATCGATCTATAAGTACGAGGTAGTTAAAGTATCATGGATATCACTATAGTATTAGGCGTTGCCATGTTCACAGCCGTAGTGCTGGCGCTGGTTATGGTTATTCTATCGGCTCGCGCAAAACTGGTTAACACCGGTGACGTTACCATCACCGTGAATAACGAAAAGAAAATCACTGTTCCCGCGGGGGGCAAACTCCTGGGTACACTGGCAGATGCGGGTTTATTTCTACCCTCTGCCTGCGGTGGTGGCGGTAGCTGCGCTCAGTGTAAGTGTATTATCGAATCCGGCGGTGGCGGAATTTTGCCGACAGAAGAATCACACTTCACCAAGCGCGAGGCCGCCGAAGGCTGGCGATTATCCTGCCAGGTGGCAGTTAAACAAGATATGGAAGTGGAAGTGGAGGACGATGTCTTCGGCGTTAAGCAATGGGAGTGTACCGTTGAATCCAACCCCAATATGGCCACCTTTATCAAAGAGCTGACCTTAAAACTACCCGAAGGCGAAAATGTCGACTTCCGCGCGGGTGGCTATGTACAGCTTGAAGTGCCGCCCCATACCGTTCACTACAAAGACTTTGACATTGAAGAAGAATACCGCGGCGATTGGGAGCGTTTTGGCTTCTTTGACCTGGTATCCACCGTGACTGAACCGGTTATTCGCGCCTATTCAATGGCCAACTACCCGGAAGAAAAAGGCGTGGTCAAATTCAACATACGCATTGCAACACCGCCCCCCGGTGCCCAGGGTATTCCGCCCGGTCAAATGTCTTCCTATGTATTTAATATGAAGCCCGGCGATACCATTATGGTCTACGGCCCATTCGGTGAATTCTTTGCCAAAGAGACCGACGCCGAAATGGTATTTATTGGCGGCGGTGCCGGCATGGCACCCATGCGCTCCCATATCTTTGACCAGCTTAAGCGCATAAAGAGTGACCGTAAAATGAGCTTTTGGTACGGCGCCCGCTCGCTTCGCGAAATGTTTTATCAAGATGAGTACGACATGTTGTCGAGTGAGAACGACAACTTCGATTGGCACGTGGCGCTATCGGACCCACAGCCAGAAGACAACTGGGAAGGTTTAACGGGCTTTATTCACAATGTACTTTATGAAGAGTACTTAAAAGACCACCCGGCACCGGAAGACTGCGAGTACTACATGTGTGGGCCACCCATGATGAATGCGGCCGTGATCAACATGCTTAAAGATTTAGGTGTTGAAGACGAGAACATTATGCTGGATGATTTTGGGGGTTAGCCCTTTAGTGATGTAAACGTCATTTAGCCATCGTATCCGAACAGCAGCAGGTGAGTACATAAACGCAAATATGATTTCAAGCAGTTTCCCAAAAGCGAGGCACATTATTGTTGCCTCGTTTTGCCTTTAGGATCTGCTATGGACCGTAATAAGCGCCTTGTGTTCTCACAAACTGTCCACCCGAAAATTATTTACCCAACAATCGATTGCCAACAAAAACCCCATCTTTTATTACTGCTAAGCTACTGCTGTTTTGCACTGCTATTATTATCGGCCTGTGATTCTTTATCACGATCCGGGCCCTTGGTCATTAGCGGTAACACCATGGGTACTACCTATACGGTCAAAGTCGTTGGTGCCAAAGGCGATATCGTTCAATCGGTTTTACAGCAGCAGGTTGAGCAATTGCTTATGGATATTAATCAACGCATGTCCACCTATATTGATAGTGCGGAGATTATGCAATTCAACCGCCTGGCCGTGGACAAGTGGCAGCAAGTATCTCCGGAGTTATTTGAACTTGTTACCCTTAGCCTGCAATTTTCAGAGCTGAGTAATGGTTATTTTGATATCACCGTCGGGCCCTTGATAGAATTATGGGGCTTTGGCAGAAACCTTGGCTCGACAGTCCCCCTTGATGAAGACATCGATAAAGCGAAAAGTCGAGTAGGCTGGCAGCAATTGCATATTGATCAGCAGCAGCAGTCACTGAAAAAGACAGCCGACCTGTGGCTAGACCTCTCCGCGGTTGCAAAAGGCTATGGTGTCGATAAGATTAGCGAATTATTAGATACCCTGGGAGCTGAAAATTATCTGGTGGAAATTGGCGGTGAAATGCGGGTGGCCGGTCGAAATCAGCATCAGCAACCCTGGCGCCTGGCGATCGAAAAACCCTCGATAGCGGCAAGGCGCGCCCAACAGGTGATCAATTTAACCGATAAAGCCATCGCTACCTCGGGGGATTATCGAAACTATTTTGAAGAAAATGGCATTCGTTTTTCCCATACCATCAACCCCCTTAGTGGGCGCCCTGTTAGACATAAAATAGGGTCGGTCACGGTAATTGCAGACACGGCCGCCCTTGCGGATGCATGGTCAACCACCTTAAATGTACTGGGTGAGGAAAAAGCATTAGCCTTGGCTGAGCAGGAAAATATAGCCGCCTATTTTATTTTATATACCGATCAAGTCGATAAGTTTACGGTCGTCTATACTGAGGGCTTTAAACCCTATCTGCAATTGGGTGCTGTTGGTAATTAGTATTTTTTAGTGAGTGGCGTTCAGGAAGCGGAAGACAGAAGAAGGAAGGTAGAAGATGGATACTGTGAATATTAAAAAGAGGTAAAGCGATGACAACCTTAATTTTGGCCTTTATTTTACTGAGCCTGGTAATGACTGCCATGGCCATTGGTGTAATCATGGGCCGCAAACCCATTACAGGCTCTTGTGGCGGTATTGGTGCGGCCTTGGGTGAGAAAAACTACAATTGCGATATTTGTGGTGGCGATCCCAATAAATGCGAGCAGAGCCAGCCCACAGAGCCCGCATTAACGATGAATACCGATCTCGCCGTCGATGCAAGCAAAGCAGATAAACAATAACTCTCTTGTAAAATAACTTTCTCGTAAAATAACTTTTTAGCAATAAGTACAACACATGGCAAATTTTTCTTACGACCTATTAGTGATTGGCTCTGGCCCGGCAGGGGAGGGCGCGGCCATGGCTGCGGCCAAACACGACTTAAAAGTCGGCGTTATCGAAAGGCGGCAGTGGATTGGGGGCAACTGTATGCACAAAGGCACCATCCCCTCCAAATCACTGCGGCATGTGATCAAGCAAGTGATCGATCATCGCAAAAGCGCATTATTTTACCAAACGGGCGATATGCGGGCCTTGAACTTTCCCGCTGTGTTGCGCGAGGCAAAGCGCGTTATCCCCCGGCAAGTGGACGTGCACAGTGCTTTTTACATGAAAAACCGAGTCAAGGTACATACCGGCAATGCCAGGTTCACAAGCCCAAATACCGTAGAAATCAGCACTGCTGAGCGCATCAACGATGTTATCACCGCCGATAAAATTGTGATTGCGACAGGCTCTCGGCCTTATCGCCCGGCCGATATCAACTTCGATCACCCGCGAGTTTACGACAGCGATACCATTCTGGAGATGGAGCACACCCCGCGCAGTATGATTATTTATGGCGCGGGGGTTATTGGCTGTGAATATGCCTCTATGTTTGCCGGTCTGGGGATTAAGATCGACCTTATCAATACTCGTGACCGCTTATTATCATTTCTCGACGATGAAATCTCCGACGCCCTCAGCTATTACCTGCGTGACGAAGGCGTTATGGTACGCCACCAGGAAGAATTTCAATCGCTATCGGCAGAAGAAAAATCAGTAACCCTGCGGCTTAAATCGGGCAAACGCATTCACGCCGATGCACTCCTATGGTGTAACGGCCGCACCGGCAATACCGATCTACTGGACCTGGACAAAGCGGGCCTGACAGCCGATGGTCGCGGGCAGCTCAGCATTAACCACCACTATCAAACCGCCGTTGACACCATATACGCCGCGGGCGACGTCATTGGTTGGCCCAGTCTTGCCAGTGCCTCTTATGACCAGGGCCGTGCAGTGGCCAGTGCAATTTTGGGTAAAGACTTTGCGTTTATTCGTGATGTGCCAACAGGCATTTATACCCTGCCTGAAATCAGCTCCCTAGGCAAAACCGAACGCGAGCTCACCGACGAAAAAATCCCTTACGAGGTGGGCAGGGCATTTTTTAAAAGTATTGCCCGCGCCCAGATCAGTGGTCAGGAGGTGGGCATGTTAAAGCTATTGTTCCACCCCGACACCTTTACCATATTAGGCATTCACTGCTTTGGCGCCGAGGCCTCAGAAATCATCCATATTGGCCAGGCGATTATGAAGCAAAAAGGAGACGCTAACGATATTCACTACTTTGCCAATACCACCTTTAACTACCCCACCATGGCAGAAGCCTACCGCATTGCCTCATTGGCCGGGCTAAATCGCGTGAAGCGGCTTAATCATTAAGCTTGGCGCGATTACCATAAAACCATAGAGTCGAATCACAATCTGAATCACCAAAGCAGTGCGCACTTTCTCTTATCCCACTCGGCACCGCCTTAATTCTGGAAAAGTCAAGTTCGACAAACCCTGTGCCAGTGCTGCTATTTTGCTGAGCAGGCAAAACTTTATAAGCCGAAAATTAATGTTTTGCCTGAATCACCATCCAATCTTAGAAAGTATATATAAGGTATTGATTCTTAAAATAAATCTTGAAAATTCTCCAAACGGCGGCAGATGGCTTAATGTTTTTTTGCGCGCCAACTCACTAGTCCATTCGATATATATCATCACGTCAATTTAACCACTGACTACTCCCTTTTATATATTTAATCTC
>JBCBZU010000094.1:0-6968 GCA_039815165.1 Pseudomonadota bacterium | reverse complement strand
GTGTTACTATAGGGAAACATTGCATTATTGCCGGCGGAAGCGTAGTCACCAAAGATATTCCAGCCTATTCCGTAGCTGTTGGGAACCCTGCAAGGGTTATTAAAACATATAATCATGATACCGGTGAACTGTCGTGACTGGTTTCAGCTCAGTTTAAAAGAGGGCTTTACAGTTTTTCGGGATCAAAGTTTTTCTGCCGATATGGGCTCACCGACGGTAAAGCGCGTTGAAGATGTATCGCTACTGCGCACGCTGCAATTCGCGGAAGACGCAGGCCCAATGTCACACCCGGTGCAACCGCCATCCTTTATTGAAATTTCCAATTTCTATACCTTAACCATTTACGAGAAAGGTTCAGAAATTGTGCGTATGCTTCATACCTTGTTGGGGCCGGAACGTTTTCGCAAGGGGGCGGATCTATACTTTGAACGACACGACGGTCAGGCGGTAACCATCGATGAATTTATTCACGCAATGGAAACCGCCTCAGGCCGCGATCTAAGACAATTTAAGTATTGGTACACACAAGCGGGAACGCCGACGGTTACCGCCGAGGCGCACTACAATCAACAAGCACAGCAATATACCCTTACCCTGCAACAGCACTTGCCTGACACGCCAGAAGCGAAAGGCCAGACCAAACAAGCGCAACATATGCCAGTTGCATTGGGTTTAGTGGGTGAAGCCGGCTGTTTGGCGCTATACCCTGAGGGTATGTCGCTTGCCGAGCAAGACGACAATACCCACTGTGTTTTAGAGCTCACGCAAAAACAGCAGACCTTTGTCTTTAATCAAGTCATGGAAAAGCCTGTCGCCTCACTGTTGCGCAACTTCTCCGCCCCCGTTCGTCTGGTGATGGATTATAGTCGCGATGACTATCGACGGTTAATGGCAAACGATAGCGATGGTTTTTGCCGTTGGGATGCCAGCCAGCAACTCGCTGTTTCGATTATTCAGGAACATGCCGAAGCCTATAAAAATAAGCGTGAGATTGAGATCGATGGTCGACTTGCCGAAGGCTTGAGCGCAGTACTTGACGATCCAAGCGTCGACAAAGCCATGGCGGCATTAATGCTGAGTCTACCATCTGAGGCTTATTTGGCAGAAATTGCCACTACAGTGGATGTAGAAGCCAATTACCACGCCCGCAATCGTTTGCGTTTGTCACTGGCAGAGTCCCTTAAACAGGCACTATTGTCGGTTTACCAGTCGCTAAACAGTGATCAGCCCTATGCGGTCAATGCCGAGGAAATTGCCAGGCGTAGTTTAAAAAATACGGCGCTTGGCTATTTGATGTTACTGGACGATGGCGCTATCCACCAAATGTGCATCACCCAGTATCAGCAGGCTGACAATATGACAGACTCTATGGCAGCCTTGCGCGCATTGATTCATAGCGATGCCGCCGTATTGCAGCAACAAAAGCAAGCGGCCTTGGATGACTTTTACCAGCGCTGGCAAAATGAAACCCTGGTCATCAACCAGTGGCTGGCATTGCAGTCGACCATTCCCCAAAAAAACACCTTAAAGCGTGTGCAGGCACTTATGGAGCATAAGAGCTTTTCCATTAAAAACCCCAATAAGGTAAGATCGTTAATCGGGGCATTTTGCAGCAATAGCATCAGTTTTCATCAGTCTTCGGGTGATGGTTATGGTTTTTTAAGTGAGCAAATTATTAAGCTCAACAGTCTCAACCCGCAAATTGCCGCGCGCCTGGTTACGCCGCTGACGCGCTGGAAAAAACATTTGCCGGAGCGCCAGGCACTAATGAAGCAAGCCCTTGAAGATATTTTGGCGCTGGATAACTTGTCAAAAGATGTCTATGAGGTGGTATCAAAAAGCTTATCGAATCGATAATCAACGATGAAAAATAAACTGTCCAATCTATTGAATCGCTATGTAAACTCCCAGTTTAAAGTGGCCCCTCTACGTGATAGCCAAGCAGCCATTAATGATTGGTACCAGACGCCGCTCGGGCAGCGTATTTTCGCTGCGGAACAGCTTGCGTTAGACCAGATTATGCCCGAAATGTATGGTTATCATTTAATGCAGCTCAGTGTACTGTCGGGTATAAAACTATCCAACCAAAGCCCTATTACCCATCATTTCTCACTGGGTTTGGACGATAAAGTATCCGGCAAAAGCTTGCTCGAGCAATTACCCATTGATGCCGAATCGATCGATACGGCGATTTTGCACCACGTGTTGGAATATTCCGATAAGCCCCACCAGTTATTGCGGGAAACTGCGCGCACGATTATTCCCAATGGCTATATTGTCATCGTGGGTTTCAATCCCCTATCCTTGTTTAATCTTAAAAAGTACTGCGCACGGTTATTATCACTTAGAAAACATTGGCGTTATCAAGATTTAACCAGTGCCCGCATAGTGGACTGGCTACGCCTGTTGGATTTTGAGCCAGTGACCCTTGCTTATGGCTACCATGCCCTGCCATTAAATAGAGGCTATAGAGCCAATATTGATAAAATTTGGAGCAGAGTATTGCCATCCACCGGTACTTTTTATGTTATCGTATCGCGAAAAAGTGTGATACCCATGACCTTGATGAAAAAACCATGGAAAAAGAAGCCGACTTTTCCGCATTGGGCAACCGGCTCATCAGTGCCACGGCAACCTGCTAACACCTCACTATCGGGTAAAATACACCATTGAAACAGGTTGAACTCTTTACTGACGGTGCCTGTAAAGGTAACCCTGGACCGGGCGGGTGGGGCGTTTTGCTGCGCTATGGCAGCACCGAAAAAAAATTGTGCGGCGGCGAACGCAACACAACCAATAACCGGATGGAGTTGATGGCTGCCATAGAAGGTTTAAAACAACTAAAAGAACCCTGTGCAGTGGTGTTGAGCACAGATTCGCAATATGTGCGTCAGGGAATTACGCAATGGCTATTCAACTGGAAGAAAAATAACTGGAAAACCGCCGCCAAAAAGCCGGTAAAGAACGATGATTTATGGAAGCAACTCGATCAACAGAATCAACGCCATACTGTTGATTGGCGTTGGGTAAAAGGCCACAGCGGCCATCGAGAAAACGATATTGCAGACCAACTGGCCAATCAAGGTATTCCCTCTTAACTCGATTAAGGCACGCAACAACTAATGAGACAAATCGTACTCGACACCGAAACAACAGGCTTGGAACCGTCCCAAGGGCATCGAATTATCGAGATCGGCTGTGTGGAGCTGGTCAATCGTAAATTAACCGGACGCCACTATCATCAATATATTCAGCCTGAGAGAGAAGTAGAGGCACAAGCCATAGAGGTTCATGGCATTACCAATGCGTTTTTGGATGATAAACCTCTGTTCGCCGATATTGTCGATGAATTTATGGCGTTTATAAAAGGCGCGGAACTGATTATACATAACGCCCCTTTCGATATCGGTTTTATTAATCACGAGTTAACATTATTCAGCGGAGACTATAGCCAGGTAGCCGACTATTGCCGCCATATTGATACCCTGGTTATGGCAAGAGAAAAACACCCAGGCCAAACAACTAATCTGGATGCACTGTGTAAGCGCTACACCGTCGACAATTCGCAACGGGAACTGCACGGCGCTTTATTGGATGCTGAAATCCTCGCCGACGTCTATTTGATGATGACCGGCGGCCAAACCACGCTGTCACTGCATGAAAACCAGGGGCCAACTGCTGGCACTTCGTCAAAAACCGATGGTGAGTCGATTAAGCGCCTTACAAAGGTATATTCGACGCCGGTTATCTATGCCGACGGAGAGGAACTGGCTGCCCACCAACAAAAGCTAAAGACGGTAGATAAACATAGCGGCGGACACTGCGTGTGGATACAGCACCAGCAATAATCTTGATTATCAAATAACATTTTACCCTCGCGCTACCAGGCATTATGTTTAATAGCGACGGTTTTAGTGGGTGTTATATAGCTCAAGTAATTGTTGCTTTTGCTGTTTATGTTTTGCCGCATTAGTACTCAAGATTTTGATAGCAGCAACAAGTCGCGTTGGATTCCAGCTATCATCTGCATGGTTAGCGTAGAGTTGATTATCCAGTTGCTTTAACGGCTTGTCCAATTCTGGAAAATGTTGGCTGATCGCCTGTAATGACTGTAATTCATTATCCTGAAGAATGATCTTACCCCAGCTTATTACTGCTGAACGGAATCGGTGCCAATTTTTATCTGCACAGGCTGTCTGCATTAGCTTAATACTATGTTTGATCGTGGGCTTGCTGTCTGACTGCGATAAAAAATAGGGTTTAGCGTCAGTATTGGATGTTGTCTTATTAAAGATTTTTTTTCTATTTTGTCTATAAAAATACAGTAGCGCTAAACAGACAAAAGCGAACACTGCAGTCGTTGCTTGCCACAACCATAGAGGCTTAGTCTGTGTATGCTCTGGCTTAGTCCCTAATTCATTTTCAGCAAGTGTTGGCAAAGCGTGTTGTTTATTGAGTTTGCTATTGCTAACGATAATGGTCTGTTCGGGGATTAAAATAGTTTCTTGTTTATCGGTACTGCTATTCCACCAGCCAAGCTCCACCGAGGGAAAGCTGAGTTTGCCCGCTTTTTTGGGAATAATGGCAAAGTTGCTGGTGCGTGTACCCATAATACCCGCAGCAGACTCGGTATTATCAGATTCGGGCAGATCACTGTAAATAGTAAAGTAGTCGTTATCGCCAATAGTAATAGTAGGCAATTGCGACGCGCTAAGCCCATTTGCCGTCAATATCAATTTTAGATTTAAAGGTTCACCAACGCTTGCCTGAGTCAAGGACTGTTGCCACTCGGTATCCAATGTTACAGCAGTAGACGGTAGCCAGTGCTCGGCCTGGTGCTGACTGGGAATAGGTTTTACATCGACTCTAATGGGCTTGCTTTTAACGTAGATATAAGGATTGCCTAATCGACCAAAACTCAGGGAACGAGTGGCTTTTTCAAGACGCCAGGCATTTTCCGGGATGATTAATTCACCGCTGGATTGCGGGTGAAGTGCATATACCTTCTCAAAAACACTGTAGTTCTTATTGTTTATTTGGGCTTCAAAATTACCTTCTGAAACAACAGCAGACGTTACATTGCCCAGTGTTAATTCATCTTCACTATAGCTTGACAACCCAATGCGGTAGTATAAGCGTAGCCTTAGCAGAACTTGCTCTTGTACGTAAACACTCTTTTTATTGACGGAGGCTTGCAAAAATACATCTGTATTACTTTTTGCCCCACTGTTATTGTTGCCTTGTTCTACTGTAATGGTCAGCGGTTGGCTGTAACTGCCGTTGAGCTCAAAAGAGGGGATCAGCAACCTGCCGCCCTCTTTAGGCGTTAAGATAAGCACCCACTGGGTAGATGTAGTGATTTGTCCGTTGACGTTTGAACGACGAATACTGCGCTGGGTATTGATAATGTCAAAATAGGCGTTTAACTGGCTAAAATCGATTTCCTGGTTGGTATTCGTATCTGCCGTCACTATAAGCCTTAAGGACTCATTGATACTGAGCCGTTTTCGGTCGACTACCGCTGACAAATTCAGCGCGTAGGCAGTTACACTATTGAAAAATAGAATCAGTAATAAAATATAGCGAGTAGTAAGCATGTTCATAATTTAATAACGATTGTGGGCATTGTTTTCGGGTAGTTTCCATTGGCCTCTTTGGTAGAGTTCCCGGCGCTTTTGGAATTCATATTGAAATTTACGCCGCAGCAGACCACTGGGATCGTCGGGCACCTTTTGTAACCACTGCTGCAGTGCCTGTTGTTGTTCTGCACTCAGTTGCTCTGCATTGGAGTCATTGGCCGCCTGCTTTGATTGTTGAGCTTGCCCTTGTTGATTTTGATCTTCAGTATCACCTTGACTGATTTCATTATTGGCTTCGCCATTGCCTGAATTTTGTTGTTGGGATTGCTGTTGAGGTGACTGGCGTTGGCCATTCGGATTCTGCGCATCACTTGCATCAGTGGCTTTATTACCCGAGGCTTGCTGGCCATTGTCCGATTGGTTTTGCTTATCATCAGATTGGGCGTTATTTGTTTGGGACTGTTGATTTTTCAAAAAGTCTTCCACTCGCTTTTTGTTAATTTGTGCAGAGTCTAAGGTTGGATCTCTGCTTAAGGCCTGTTCATAGGCAGACAATGCCTGTTCATATTGTTCTAACTTTGCCAGTGCATTGCCTCGGTTATAGTGACCAATGGCACTGTCATCTTGACTAAAAGCCATAAGCGCTTGTTCATAGTCTTTATTTTTGTAATGCGCACTGGCCTTCCATTGCGGATCATTAAAGGCCTCTACAGCGGATTGATAGTCTTCCTTACTCCAGGCATTTGCGCCCTGTTGATCACCGTTTTTCCACAGTCTATCGAAAAATGATTGCGCGTTGGCCAGTGGCGGATGGATAAAAGTCGCAGCACTTAGCATGATAACCGTGCTTAACAAAAGGCCGCGACGAAAAGCCAATGCCGCCAGTGGTAAAATAAACACTAGTAGCGCAGGCCCAAATTCGTTCCACAAATCAGTGTTGCGCGCATTGCCATTCTCCTGATTGGCATCGGTATAACGTTGCTGCAAATGCTTTTGAAAAAACTGAATATCACTGTTATCGGCCTGCAGTGGTAAATAATAACCACCCGTTAAACGGGCCAATGCTTGCATTGGTTCGGGCTGATACTTGGCGAGAATAATATTTCCATTAGTATCTCTTAGTGGCCCTTGATTGGTTGGAATGGGTGCGCCTTGTTCGGTTCCAATGCCCAGTATTGTCAAGTCAATTGTATTGGGTAAGCTTGCGCTAATACGGCTAATGGCCTCTGGCACGATGCCATCGGTAATCAACAGTAATGATGCTTTGTCAATATTGGATTTTCTGGCCAAATCAACCGCCAGTTCAATCGCCATTTCGACATTACTGCCTGGAATAGGCAGTATGCCCGGCTGTAGTGTTGGTAGTAAATTTGTAATAGTACGATTATC
>JBCBZU010000322.1:0-3324 GCA_039815165.1 Pseudomonadota bacterium | reverse complement strand
CTTTCTTGAAGAATCTGCTGGTGAAGAAAGTGCTCCAAAAGAAGATTTTCTGTCCGGAAAATCAATTTTACTGCTGCAATATGAAGATATTGACAGAACCCTAGTAGAAGTTATGCTAAAAAAATTAGGCTGTCACGTTGTTTCTGTCGCAGATCCTGAAGCGGCTATGAACGCCCTAAGCACACTGCCGTTTGATGCATTTATTTCTGAGAGCCATTTACACGATATCGACATCAAACACTTTATTGAATCGTCAAAAGTGACCAATCAAAAATGTCATAATAATGCCTATCGCCTACCCATACTGGGATTCAGTCAAAAAGAGCACGAGGGAGAGGAAACGCATTGTTTGCAATCAGGAATGAATTATTACATCGATTCACCACTGCAAATTGATGACCTACGCGCTATATTGCGGCGTTGGATTGGTCGAGCAATTCATATGGCTGAGCAAGCGGACAGCAAGGATAATCAGGAGGCCTCGAAATGAGTCCATACGGGGCAGTGGTCGGACGGTTTTTCCATTGATCTGATGTCGTAGCTAATGCCTGCATCTTGTGATTTTAGCAATAGTGTTTCGGTCGCTAAAATAAAATCAATTCGTAGCCCTCGCTTGGGCTGTCTTTCAAAACCGCGGCTGCGGTAGTCAAACCAGCTAAATAGGCTTGCTTCATCAGGGTAGTGCTTGCGAAAAGTGTCGTGCAGTCCCCATGCGCCTAGAGCGCTTAACCACTCCCGTTCTTCAGGCAAAAAGCTACACTTGCCGGTTTTTAACCAACGCTTGCGGTTGTCTTCACCGATGCCTATATCTTTATCATCGGGTGATATATTCATATCACCCAGTACAATAAGCTGCTCACTGGGTGAGTGATGTTTTTTTAGATAAGCGATAAGGTCAGCGTAAAACTGTTTCTTATTCGGAAATTTTGTCGGGTGCTCACGACTCTCGCCTTGAGGAAAATAGCCATTAATAACGGTAAGCGTTCCGCCAAAAGGCGAGTGAAATTGCCCTGTAATTAAGCGTCTTTGAGTTGCTTCATCATCCTGTTTAAAGCCTTTGCTTATGGAGGTAAACTTTTGCTTGGATAAAAGTGCAACACCATAGTGGGTTTTTTGGCCATGAAAATGGGCTTGATAGCCTAAATTAATAATGGCCTGTTCGGGAAACTCTTCATCAGTAACCTTGGTTTCCTGTAAGCCTATAATATCGGGTTGGTGTTTTTCGATGAGTGCTTCAAGCTGGTGGAGGCGTTGGCGAACGCTATTTACGTTAAATGAAGCAACTTTTAACATTGTGATTCAGGTATTTTCGCCAGCGTTAGTTTCGATCGCCAGTCTTCGCGACACTATTGGTGTCTTTCGACAGCAGCTCAGTAAAGTCCTTAAGAATATAGCCAGCTTCTCTGAGCATAGCGTCGTCTTCGGTATCGATAACGGTAGTGCCTGCCGTACTTGCACGGCTTTTACTTTTATCCTCATTATATTGCTTAAGCGCTTCGTAGTTTTTAAAGGTGCTCAAGCCTTTCGCCTTGCGCCGTTTGTTTTCCAAATTCAAGGTGGTAAGCTCCAGTTGCGCTTTCTGCGTCAGGCGAATCGACTCTTTCAGTGAGATCGTCGGGCGATTGTCATACTCGTCCAATAAGTCCTTTTGCTGTGTTAAAAAAATAAAATCCGGGTCTTTTTGGGTACGAACTTCATGGCGCTGCTTTAGCGGAGTTAGAATAGTATCAATTGGCAGGTACTGTGCGTAGGGAACGGGTTTGATTTGACTCCAACTAAGCGCAGTGTCATAGCTGCTTTCGCCAATCTCCTCTGCATTGAGCAGTTCCGGGAAAAGGATGTCCGGTACTATGCCGCGATGCTGAGTGCTATCGCCCGATACACGGTAGAATTTGGATTCGGTTATCTTCAAATCTCCTCTAGTGTTTAAAGGCGTTAGGCTTTGTACAGTGCCTTTACCAAACGACTGTGAGCCTACGATTAAGCCGCGTCTGTAGTCCTGTATGGCGCCTGCAAAAATTTCAGATGCAGATGCACTGAGACGGTTGATCATAACCACTAGCGGACCCCGATAGACAGCGGTATTTGATGAACCATAGGTTGAACTGCGAGCGCCTTTACCAATTTGTACAACCGGGCCACGATCAATAAACAGATCGGTTACGGTAGTGGCCTCTTGCAGTGAGCCGCCACCGTTATCGCGCAGGTCGACGACAATCCCGTCTACGCCTTCCGCTTCCAACTCGCTTATTAAGCGGCGCACGTCGCGTGTCGTACTGCGGGCATCGGGGTCGCCGTTTCTGTAGGCCTGGAAGTCAATATAAAAGGTGGGGATGTTGATAACTCCAACTTTGAAATTTTGACCTTTATTATCAAGAATAAAGACTGCTTTTTGGGCCGCTTGATCTTCCAGCTTAACTTTATCGCGCTTAATTCGGACAACTTTTGTGCCTTTTTCCGAAGGGTCAGCGGGATCAATTTGTAGGCGCACGGTGGTATTTTTAGGGCCGCGAATAAGTGAGACGACTTCGTCCAGACGCCAGCCAATGACATCGACCATTTCGCCCTTATCGCCTTGACCGACCGCGATAATTAAATCTGCGGCTTTTATGACGCCTTGCTTTTGAGCCGGGCCACCTTTGACGAGTCGAACAATTTTGGTGTGCTCATCTTCTGTTTGTAACACCGCGCCAATGCCCTCAAGAGACAAAGACATATTGATGTTAAAGTTTTCTGAAGTGCGTGGAGCAAGATAATTGGTATGGGGGTCATAGAGTTCTGCAAAGGCATTGATGTAGATCTCATACACATCGTCATCGCTATTTTTTTCTACCCGGGCCAGTTGATTGGTATAGCGTTTAACTAATTGTTCTCTGGCTTTTTTGGTAGATTCACCAGAGAGTTTTTGTGATAACAAAAACGATTTAATGCGCTTTCGCCAATAGTCATCTCCCGCGGATTCAGACTTAAGCCATTGGCTATTTTCAGCCTCAGTTGCGATACTTTCATCTTTATTAAAATCAAATATAAATTTATCGCTGTTTAATAAGGCAATCACCTTTTTCAGTCGATCTTGTAATCTTTCCTTAAAACGATTGTAGATAATAAAGCCGGTACTATTGTCGCCATTTTTGAGCTGGTCATCCAGACGCTTTCGGTATTGGTTGAACTCATCAATATCATTTTGATAGAAAAAGGCTTTATTGGGATCCAATTGTGAAAGGTAATTATCGAGAAACCGTGAAGATAGCTCGTCATTTAAACTAAGGTCGACAAAGTGCTTTCTATCAAGCTTGCGAATAATTTCCAGAGTGACCTCTTGAT
>JBCBZU010000197.1:0-4875 GCA_039815165.1 Pseudomonadota bacterium | reverse complement strand
TTATCATCACGGTTTAATTCAGACTCTGAATAAGCCTCATTAAGCTTTTTAAGAACGGCTTTGTTAAAGGTATCGATAGAATATCGGCCTGTTTTTTCAATAAAATCGGTTAGTAAAGCCTCAGAAAATTGAATATCCTCAATAGATTTGACAATGGCTTTGTGATGATATGACGATGCCTTATGCGCCAAGGCATTTTTCTGATTGGATTGAATTTTATCATTTTCGATTTGGCCGCTTGAGATTTCCGGCACCACCTCAATAAGAGTGGGAATGACTACAGCCGCTTGCTGAACATCCTGTTTACCAGCCGCCGCTTCATATTGATTTTTCACATTCTCAATATCGACGGGATGTACTTGAGAGACTTTGTTAATATTCTGAATAACAAGAGGGGCTTTTTGTTCTAAAAAATAGTTATTCAGCAAGGGAAACAGTGATGCCAGATGCACGGGGATTATTGTTGAAAAAACTCTATAGGCAATGTTTTTGGCCTCATAACTGAGCTTGGCTAACTTTAGTGTGGAGCGCAAAGCGGCAATAAACTGTAGCGGTGATACTGGATTAGATTCTTGTTTAATGGATGTTCTCGCACAAAGGTTGCTTAAGTGTTGTTCAAAGCACCACTGTTCATTCTCAAACTTAAAGAGTTCGTCCTGAAACTCGAAGTGATATTTGTGCGGGGTGTTCTTGGCGGTAATGGCGATGATTTCCTCTAAATCGTTTTTGTTGATTAACGAAAAAGTCTTTTTGCTTGAACGCTTAGAACGGTCCTGAGCGTTAGCCGCTAATTGTTGCTTAAAAAGGTCAAATCCATGATTAATTTCATCAATAAAATACTGCTTTAAGGACGATTTGAGAGTGCTAAAAGCCTGACTGTCACGTGACAAATAGGTAAATTCCTGATTGCGCATGGCTTCATCTACGTTTATTCTTATGGCGTCTTCAAACGCCATGGAAAACTCATTGAATATGTCGCCTGCTCGATTTGCAGTAATCTCTCGACAATACTCAATAAGCCTAACCATTTTATTATTTTCATTGGTGCCGAGCACCCCAGTGGGTATGGATTCTTGCTCCGTAATTTGATTATTTACCCGTGATTTCATTGCAACACACCTGACTCATATCTATTCGATAGCTTGTATGTTTTCACTCTTTTATAAAGAATGGAATATGTCGAAAGTATAGAAATAAGAGATGTAAAACTTGGGTTATGTTTGGATTATGTATTGAAGCGCCAGGTTATAAACAGGCACTGGACAGATTCGACACATTTGATAGTGATTTGCACACCAATAAGTTGGCCTCAAATTTTAAATTTTATCAACATATATCAATAAGTTGCACATATTTTGCCCATGGGTTTGCAGCATGAACAGATGCTTTCAAGGCACCAGGCAAAGGTCAGTTTAACCAAGACATACCAAAAGTAATAGCAGCGGCATATGGGTGCAGGCAGGCATATTTAATTGTCCCCAAATAATGCCCAAAGATTGACTGAAAGCGTATAACCGATGGAGTGATCGACTTGGAAAGTGCGATTGAACCGGGCTTGTGGTGACAACTTAAGCCAGGGCAAAATAGTGAATCCGCAAAGATCTTCACTTTTTTTTGTTATGTTGTAACATAGTACACGGCACTGGTTATTCATAGGGCTGGATAGATGCAGTAAGTCCTCCGCTGAGCCTATTCGGGGACAATCAGAGTTAGCCCTTAGTGAGTAAACCGGGATTAAGATATGCCGGTCTAATGGCCTCACCAGCCCGTAAGGCCATATGCCAGAAGGTCGTTTATCCTCTTAAAAATCAATGGCTTCCAGGTAAAGCCGCGGGTTTTTTAAGGGTATCGGCTTGAATGAAGCTCAGCACAATGTGCTAATCCCAGTGAAATCAATAGTTGGCGAGCCTATATGCTTCAAAATAATAAACTTCCTGTCACGGTGCTTTCCGGTTTTCTTGGTGCTGGAAAAACCACGGTGCTAAGCCATATTTTAAATAATCGCGAAGGCCGTAAGGTAGCGGTGATTGTCAATGATATGAGCGAAGTCAATATTGACTCTGCTATTGTGCAAAGTGAGGTGTCATTCAATCATAGTGAAGAAAAACTAGTAGAGATGAGCAATGGCTGCATTTGTTGCACTCTGCGGGAGGATTTACTGCTGGAGGTAAATAAACTGGCAAAAGAAGGCCGTTTTGATTATTTAGTGATTGAATCCACGGGGATTTCTGAGCCACTGCCGGTGGCAGAAACCTTTACTTTTGCCGATGAAAACGGCGTTTCGCTGTCTGAAGTATCGACCCTTGACACCATGGTCACTGTGGTTGATGCCGTCAACTTTCTCAATGATTACGAACAAGCTCAATTTTTAAAAGACAAGGGCGAGGCTCTGGGTGATGATGATGAGCGGAATGTTGCTGATCTACTGGTCGATCAGGTGGAATTTGCCGATGTTATTTTAGTGAGCAAAACCGATTTAGTGGATGTAAAAACCCGAGAACGACTAAGGGCCATCTTAAGAACACTGAACACCCATGCTGCGATTATTCCCGTCGAACACGGGCAAGTAAGACTTGATCAAGTCTTAAATACCGGTTTATTTGACTTTGAAAAGGCACAGCAAGCGCCCGGTTGGTTAAAGGAGATGCGGGGCGAACATGTCCCTGAAACCGAAGAATATGGTATCGCCAGCTTTTGTTATATGGCTAGAAAACCTTTTCATCCTGAAAAATTTCACCGTTTCCTGGGCAAGCGGCAGCAGTATGGCAAATTGATTCGCTCTAAAGGCTATTTTTGGCTGGCAACAAGACCGAAATTCGCCGGCCAATGGAGTCAGGCAGGCGGTGTGGCGCACTATGGCCTTGGGGGTATATTTTGGAAATCCGTACCCAAGGAACGCTGGCCGACAGATCCAGTCTACTTGGACATGATTAAAAAAAATTGGGTAGAACCTTTCGGCGATATGCGCCAGGAATTGGTTTTTATCGGCCAAGGCTTGGATAAAAATACAATCGTAAAGGCTTTGGACGAGTGCTTACTCACAGAAGAGGAAATGCGTTTAGGGGAAGAGTGCTGGAAAAATCTTCCTGATCCATTTCCGGCCTGGCAAACCATGCCACCTAACTAATGCCCGCCCACAAACGAGGATTATGAATCCGTTAAATAATGCTATTGATCACGCTGAAAAGCACTGCCGGGAAAACGGTAAGCGCTTGACGAAAAAGCGCAAAATTGTACTGCGGGCTTTATTACAAACAAAGAAAGCAATTTCCGCGTATGAGCTGGTTGATTATTGTGAAAAGCAGTTAAACGAAGTTATTCCGGCTATGTCTGTCTATCGAATATTAGACTTTTTGCAAGGTCAGGGGCTGGCACATAAATTGGGTTTATCAAATAAATATGTCGTCTGTTCAGATATTATCTGTGACAATAAAAATGAATACTTGCAGTTATTAATTTGCGATAGCTGCCAACGAGTGGAAGAAGTGAATATTGATGCCCAAGCGTTGAAAACACTACAAACCAGCATTGAAAAAACGGGCTTTCATCCGCGCAAGCCACAAATAGAAATTAATGGTATTTGTAGTCGCTGCTTATCAGCAGAAGCTGATGGGTGACAACAAGCTAATCTGGATCAGCCTACTTCTGGGAGACTTGAAAAATAGCCTGCTTGGTAAACACCCTGTGAATATGTCCCATACGCTCTGCGTGGACTCCTGCCGCCGAGGCTTATCTTCTGTTGTCATATCTTAGCTTGGCCACCCATTAATTTGACGGCTCAAAGTGATTATTCAAGGGCGAGAAGTTGCCAGACAAGGGGCGCTTTTATCGCTTTGCTATATTGCTAACTCTATATTGCTAACTCTAGAATTTCCCGCGTTTCTTGCAGTGTAATTTCCTGATGCTCGCCCAGCTTAAGCATTCCGTGTTGTTCAAGCTTAGCCAGCAGGCCGTTAATCGCATTGGGGCCAATCTCTGCCTGGCTCAAACGGGTGGGCACTTGCATCTTTTGAAAAAAAGACTCCGTTTTAGAAATGGCGGCATCAATCTTTTCGCCGTCACTGCCCGCTGTCATTTGCCAAACACGTTCTGCGTACTGCAATAGTTTTTCAGCTTTATTGTGGCGCTGATGCTTGATGACCGCAGGCAAGATGATGGAAAGTGTGCGTGCATGGTCAAGTCCATAAGCGGCGGTAAGTTCGTGGCCAATCATATGCGTTGTCCAGTCTTGGGGTACGCCCGTGCCAATTAAACCGTTTAGCGCCAGGTTGGCTGCCCACATAATATTGGCACGTATATCTAAATTATTGGCGGTTTCTTTATCTAAAGCTTTGGGTCCCTCTTCAATAAGAGTGAGCAACAATCCCTCTGCAAAGCGATCCTGCACTTTGGCATTTACAGGATATGTCAGGTATTGTTCAATAATATGAACAAAGGCATCAACCACCCCATTACTGACTTGTTGTGGCGATAAGCTTAAACTTGTCGACGGATCCAGTATTGCAAATAAGGGGCGAACCCGTGAACTGACAAAAGAGAGCTTGTCATCACCACGGCTGACCACCGAAACGGCATTTGATTCCGAGCCGGTGGCCGGTAAGGTTAGCACAACACCCAGGGGGATGGCTGACTTCACTCGACCACGCTTGGCGAGGATCTCCCAGGGGTCTTCGCTTTGATAGTGGCTGGCGGCTGCGATAAACTTAGCGGCATCAATAACCGAGCCACCGCCAACGGCCAAAAGATAATCAATTTCATGGGCTTGGATAATATCGAGAGCCGTTATTAGCGTTTCATACTGAGGGTTGGGTTCGATACCGCTAAACTCAAACCATTGGTGATCCGTTAAAGCGTCACAGACTTGTTGATAAATAC
>JBCBZU010000043.1:0-9161 GCA_039815165.1 Pseudomonadota bacterium | reverse complement strand
CATTAATTTAGGAATCGATTAAAAGATTTATTTAGGCAATGCAGCAGCAATGAAGGAGTTGAGCAATCATGCTTACAATACGATCATCAAAAACCATAGCCAGGGCTTCAATGCTCGCTATTTCCATCTTACTGTTTCTTATTGGCGGATGTGGAGGCGTAGACTCAGCCTCCAGCGACTCCAGCACTGATGGAACCAGTCAAGATACCTCCCAAGCAAGCTTTGATAGCACAGGCACCAATCAAATTGTCTACAGTACAGCGACAACCACCATACTGGCCTATGCGGGCTCCGGTGGAATTGAGCAGTCCACGCTGACATTCTTGGTTCTCGATAGCGATAGCAATCCTCTCAGCGGTGTAGCGGTGAGCTTCTCAATTGAAGATCCAGCGGGAACATCGGCCTCATTGCTGACAAGTACCGATACATCAAACGACACAGGAGCCGTCACCGCTGTTGTCCAAAGTGGCACGCGCGCAGGTATATTTTCTGTGGTGGCGACGGTTGGGGCAACCACGGCAAATTCAGAAGATATTACGGTTTCCTCGGGCCTGCCGACCCAAAGCCGGATTTCCATTACACTGGAAAGAAACCCCGCTAATGCATTTAACACAGACGGCGTTGATGTGGACATTAGCGCCATCCTTTCCGATATTCTCGGCAACCCTGTGCCCGATGGCACAATCGTGCGATTTGTTTCACCGGAAAGCGGCAGCATAACCCCCACATGCAGCACCGAGGGTGGTGCCTGTTCAGCAACATGGACCAGTGCCAGTCCAAGGCCTAGCGATGGCGATGTGACTATTTTAGCCTATGCCAATGGGTTGGAAGACTTTACTGATGTCGATAGTGATGGCATCTTTGACGGCACGATTGACACATTCTCTACCGCAGATGACTTGGGAGAAGCATTTGCAGATACCAATGACGACGGCATATACAACTCCGGTGAGTTTTTTGTTGATTCGATTTTAAACAGTACCTATGACACCGGCGATGGTCAATGGACAACAAATGGCGTCGTGATTTACTCTAATGAGAATCTTGTCTTATCCAATAATACTATAACGCTGGTTTCAGCGACTCCTGCTATCAATACGACCATTGATGTAAGCGTATCATCCGCGACTGTTACCGTTACGGTCTCTGATGGCAATAATAATTCTCTGCCTAACGGGACCACGCTGGCATTTTCAACTGACAACGGGGAGATTGTCGGCGGTAGCAGTACTACTATCCCCAACAACTTTCTCGCCCCTATTGTGGTTTCTATCGATATAAGATCCGATGGTATGAGCAGTACCGGTGGTAATCTTGACCTGGTGGTCACAACGCCTAGCGGAGATACCGCAACATTTTCCTGGATAGTCAACGACTAGCACAATAAACGCTTACATTATTGGTCGTATTCTTTAAAATGCGGTAATGAACGATTACCGCATTTACGCAGTTTCTCTAAACTATCCACTCAATAGGCTATTCGACTATACAATAAGGGATGCTGTGCTTTTACCCGGAACGCGGGTCAATGTTTCATTCGGCCATCAGAAAAATGTTACGGGCGTTATCATCACCCAAAAACAGCAATCCTCCTGCGATGAAGACAAGCTTCGATCCGTCCATGAGGTGCTGGATAACGAACCCACTATCGATACAGAATTATTAGCCCTCTGTCAGTGGTGCGCAGAATACTACCATTATCCATTGGGAGAGGTGCTTTACCTGGCAATGCCAGCACTGCTGCGTAAACCACAGCCCATGCCGCTGGATACTTATATTCAATGGAAAATCACAGAGGTCGGCGCATGTACTGATCCCAATGACCTCAAACGAGCTGCCAAACAACAGCGAGCGCTATCCATTTTCCAACAGGAAAGCCAGCTCGACCAGGACACAATAAAAAAACGACAAATCAATAAAGCCTGTCTAAAGGCCCTTGTGGATAAGGGCATGATTAAGCAATACAAGACGAATGCTCCCATCAAAAAAGTAGTCGATAAGCAGTCTCTGCTTAACCAATCACCGCTAGACCTTAATGACCAGCAGGCAGCGGCCATCAAGGCCGTCGATATAAAAAAATTCTCTGTATCCTTGCTTGATGGCGTTACCGGCAGCGGTAAAACAGAAGTTTACTTACATTTAATCGAGGCGGTTCTCAAACGCGGACACCAGGCATTGGTGCTTGTGCCCGAAATTGGGCTTACTCCACAAACCCTGAAACGCTTTGAAGTGCGTTTCAACGTCGCCGTCGCTGCCCTGCACTCTGGTCTAAGCGACAGACAGCGCCTGCGAATTTGGCAAAACTGCCGCTCAACCAATACCAAAATTTTAATTGGTACTCGTTCCAGCATATTTACACCGCTACCCAAATTAGGTCTCATTATTGTCGATGAAGAACACGACACCTCTTACAAGCAGCAAGAAGGCGTGCGTTACTCTGCCAGGGATGTAGCGATTGTGCGGGCACAAAAATGCAATATTCCACTGCTTTTGGGCACCGCGACGCCGGCACTTGAAACCTTAAACAATGCACTGGCCAGACGCTATCAACACCTGCGTTTGACCCGCAGAGCCAAACAACAGCAAGGCCCCCAGCTTGACTGTATTTCCAGCCGGGACACCCGCTTAAACGAGCAGTGCATCAACAGTATTCGGTCTACTCTGGAAGCACAACAACAGGTACTGGTGTTTATCAATCGAAGGGGCTATGCCCCTACTTTAATGTGCAAACAATGCGGTTGGATAAGCCAATGCAGCCGCTGCGATAACAGAATGACGCTGCACAAGACGCCAGCCGGGCACCCACAACTGGCCTGCCACTATTGCGAGGCCCAAGCGCATCCACCCAGAGCTTGCCCCGATTGCAATAGTGCGGAACTCCATGCGCTCGGCGAAGGCACCCAACGCTATGAGGAACAGTTACAACAACTGTTTCCCTCCACCGCCATACTGAGAATCGACCGGGATAGCGTTGCTCGTAAAGGAGAGTGGGAAACCGCGTTAAATACCATTAACAGTGGCCAAAGCTGCATTATCATAGGTACACAAATGTTGGCTAAAGGCCACCATTTTGCCAAGCTGGGTCTGGTCCTTATTTTGGGCTTGGATAATGGTTTTTTTAGCGCAGACTTTCGTGGCCCAGAGCGCATGGGACAGCTATTGACTCAAGTCAGTGGACGTGCGGGGCGTGAACAGCGGAGAGGAAAAGTGCTGATACAAACGCAATTTGCCGAGCACCCGCTTTTACAGCAGCTATTAAAGCAGGATTACTTTGGCTTTGCTCAAGCACTACTGAACGAGAGAAAACTGAGTGCGATGCCACCCTATGCTCACCTGGCCTTAATACGCTGCCATGCACAAACGCCACAACTGGCTCGACGATTTTTACAAAATGTTCGCCGCATGGCAGAAAAAATCCAAGCCCCACACAGCGGGCTGAGCTACTTGGGTCCTTTTGCCAGCGCCATGGAAAAACGCAATAACCGTTACCACTATTTGTTACAAATCAAAGCAAATAACCGCAAACAGCGACAAGCACTGCTGACACAACTTCGACAACAGCTAGAGTCAAGTAATCCACCTAGAGGCTTACACTGGATGATTGATATTGATCCACAGGAAATCTGAGCAGCCCCTAAAAAGAGCTGTCTGTTTTGTCTCCAGGTACTCTCCAGCCAGGTACTCTCCAGCCAAGTACTCTCCAGGTACTCTATGCATACAAAATAGCGCCTGTATAACCCAGATACTTTCAATTAGATGAATAACTACGTAAACTCTCACGCCGCCACTCCCTGCGCATCCTCCACACCTTTATGACTCAAGATGACTCAAGACTTCGCTAAAAAAAAACGGCCCCGCACCCGCAAAACCTCGTCGAAGCCCAGAGCCAACACTCGCCGCACAGCGACTAAGTCCCAAAAGGCCCCCACTTGGGCCTGGCTTGTTATTGGATTACTGCTGGCGGCACTGATTACTTTGCTGATCTATTTAGCCAACCAGCAAAGGGCTGGCAGCAGCCGAAACTCAAGCACTCCCCCGCTTGCAGAACCCAAAACCAATAAACCGCCTCAACCTCGCTTCGACTTTTATGAAATTCTCAAAGAGCGAGAGCTCGAAGTGCCTGATCGCTCAGCGGAAATCACCGCAGCGACGCCAGAAAATACCGTTTATTATCTGCAAGTCGGCTCGTTTCGCCGCCAGAACGATGCGGACGCGCTACGAGCCAAGCTCTTGCTTGCCAATCTAGAGACCGCTATTGAAGAAGCAAGCAGCAAGGGCGAACGCTGGTATAGAGTTGTGGTGGGGCCATTTCAGTCACGCTCAGCAATGGCAAAAGCGCGAAGTGTACTGGCGTCGAATCAACTCAGTCCTTTACTTTTAAGGCGTAAAGTGGATTACTGAACCTTGGAGCATAGAGTTTGCCTACACCTTACTGATTTTGAGCCATGGTTCCCAAGCCCTTGGTTGGCTGCCTGTCAAAAATGATTTTTCTATTGAATTTAAAGGCTTATGATGACAAATCCATGTGTCCGCTGGCTGAATCCGGCTAGGTATTCGACAGCCCTTGCACGGGGGTCATTCGAGTTTAATTTGTGTAAACGTTGAATTTTCACACTCTGCCCCAAACTCCTTCAGCTACACTCCACAGCTACACTCCACCCAGACAGGAAGACAATTTTGGAACAATACCGAGGCACCACCATTGTATCCGTGCGCCGCAGCCAGGCCGTTGTGATCGGCGGTGACGGTCAAGTATCGCTTGGCAACACTATTATGAAAGGCAATGCACGCAAAGTGCGACGCCTTTATAATGATGAAGTCATCGCGGGTTTTGCCGGGGGCACGGCCGATGCCTTTACGCTGTTTGAGCGTTTCGAAGCGAAACTACAGTCCTACAATGGTCAATTGACCCGGGCGGCAGTAGAACTGGCCAAAGATTGGCGCAGCGATAGAGCTCTTAGGCGTCTGGAGGCCTTATTGGCGGTCGCCAATGCAGAAGCCTCTCTGATCATCACCGGCAACGGTGACGTGATTCAACCTGAGGATGATTTAATTGCCATTGGCTCAGGCGGTGCCTTTGCCCAGTCCGCCGCACGTGCGCTACTTGATAATACTGAACTTAGTGCCCATGAAATCACTAAAAAAGCACTGACCATTGCAGGTGATATTTGCGTTTATACCAACCATAATCATACCATTGAGGAATTAGCGTATAAGTAGTGTGCCTGCCGTTTGCGCATTATAAAAACACCTGTTTGTAGAGAACACTTATGTCAATTATGACCCCACAAGAAATCGTCCATGAATTAGATCAACATATTATTGGTCAAAATCAAGCCAAGCGAGCTGTTGCTATCGCCCTGCGCAATCGCTGGCGACGTATGCAGGTGGAAAAAAGTTTGCGCAATGAAATTACACCGAAAAACATTTTAATGATTGGGCCTACCGGTGTCGGCAAAACGGAAATTGCCCGTCGACTGGCCAAACTGGCCAATGCACCCTTTGTCAAAGTTGAGGCCACAAAGTTTACCGAGGTGGGCTATGTTGGCCGCGATGTGGAATCCATCGTTCGCGATCTGGTGGATATGTCGATTAAAATGTACCGTGAACAGGAAATACAAAAAGTGCGTCACCGAGCAGAAGACCTGGCCGAAGATCGCATACTCGATGCCCTGCTGCGCCCCGCCAGAGGGGAGGATGTGGAAGACAGCTCCAACAGTACTCGGCAACTGTTCCGTAAAAAATTGCGCGAAGGCGAACTGGATGATAAAGAAATTGATATCGACGTTGTTGCCACCAAAGTGGGCGTTGAAATCATGGCCCCCCCCGGCATGGAAGAAATGACCAGCCAGTTGCAAAATATGTTCTCTTCATTTGGCAACGATCGTACCAAAACGGTCAGACTACCGATCAAGCAAGCGTACAAACAACTGTGTGATGAAGAAGCGGCTAAACTGGTAAATGAGGACGAACTAAAAGCCCTGGCCATTGAGGCCGCTGAGCAAAACGGTATTGTCTTTATCGATGAAATTGACAAGGTCGCCAAGCGCAGTGAAGGCACTGGTGGCGATGTGTCCCGCGAAGGTGTACAAAGAGATTTACTGCCTTTAATCGAAGGCTGCACGGTTAGCACCAAACATGGAATGATCAAAACCGATCACATTCTATTTGTCACATCGGGTGCCTTCCACGTCTCCAAACCTTCGGATTTAATTCCCGAACTTCAAGGGCGACTTCCGATTCGCGTGGAGCTGGAGGCTTTATCCCCCGATGATTTTGAACGAATATTGACAGAACCCAACGCCTCTCTAACCAAACAGCAGATTGCCTTAATGGAAACTGAGGGCTTAACCCTCTGTTTTACCGAAGATGGCGTTCGCCGTATTGCCGAAACTGCCTGGGAAGTAAACGAGCGCACTGAAAATATAGGCGCTCGTCGTTTGCATACCGTAATGGAACGTTTAATGGAAGAAATTTCCTTCGAGAATGGCTGCGACGGCGAAACGGCTATCAATATTGATGCAAGCTATGTGGACGGACACTTGGGCGAACTGGCAAAAGATGAAGATTTAAGTCGGTTTATTTTGTAACAAGCGGCAACCTGGGCTATTGAAATTTTGCATCTATTTTCTATCAGGTGAATGTTGAAAAAATTACGCTGGTAGCCTCAGGCCAGAAACTAAACAATATGCTCACACCCACCAAAGTCCATCTCCACAAAAAGTCCAAAACCTTAGAAGTAGTGCTAGAGGACAGTACTTATTTCTTACCAGCAGAGTTTTTACGTGTTCACTCCCCCTCTGCGGAAGTAAAAGGCCACGGCCCAGGACAAGAAAAATTAGTTTTCGGCAAGATTGATGTAGGCATAATGGATTTAAAAGCCACAGGCAATTATGGTTTGACACTTGTATTCGACGATGGCCATGACTCCGGTATTTATTCCTGGTCTTATCTCAAGCTCTTATGCAAGCAGCAGCAAAGCTACTGGGCGACTTACCTGGACAAGCTTAAAGCAGAGGGCAAAGCTCGCGATCCCAACGTCAGCGTGATTCAGTTTTCTCCCTAGTTGCGACAATGCCAGACTTCACAGTGGATGCTCTACATAACGATTTTTCTTAAAAATGACCATTAGTTTACATATCTGTAACATTTATGTTGCAATCTATCTTTCTTAATTTATTGTGAATCACGGCATATGTCAGCTTTCAATCAAAATCCCAATCATTTTTTGCGGCTTTATAAAGCCACAGGCTATTCTCTTCAAGGCCTAAAATCCACCTTTCAGTACGAACAGGCTTTCCGATTGGAGGTTTATATTCTTATCGCGCTGATTCCTTTGGCCATCTGGTTTGGTTCGTCTCCTTTGGATTATTACCTGTTGATCGGCAGTTGGATTTTGGTGATGATCGTCGAGTTGCTCAACAGTGCTGTCGAAGCGGCAATTGACCGCATTGGGATGGAAAAGCACGAGCTTTCAGGTCGTGCCAAAGATATTGGTTCAGCCGCCGTGATGGTGAGTGTCTTGCTAGCGATAGGTGCCTGGGTCGCGGTTTTACTCTAAGTCCCCGGGCCGGAGCGCCAATGTCTGTGCTTAGGGTTTGACTCACGACTTCACTTATCCACTAATAACTCTGTACAATGTCTGGCCTACATTTACACTATAAACGCCATGGCAAAAGAAAAAACCACTCATTTCGGCTACCAGGAAGTCCCTCTTGAAGAAAAAGCAGAGCGCGTAGCTGGCGTATTTCATTCGGTTGCGCAAAAATACGACCTGATGAATGACCTGATGTCAGGAGGTATTCATCGACTCTGGAAACGTTTCACTATTGAAGTGTCAGCGGTTAGGCCTGGGTACAAAGTGCTTGATATTGCCGGCGGCACCGGCGATCTCGCTTATCATTTTGCCAGGCTGGTCGGTAAACAGGGGCAGGTGATACTCTCGGACATCAATTCATCTATGTTGAATGTAGGTCGAGACAGGCTGTTGGATCGCGGCGTCGACAACAATGTGCACTACGCTCAACTGGACGCCCAATACCTGCCATTTGCCGACAATACCTTCGATTGCGTGACCATCTCCTTCGGCTTACGCAATGTTACCGATAAGGATTTAGCCTTACAGTCTATGCACCGCATTCTTAAACCCGGCGGCTGTTTATTAGTGCTTGAGTTCTCTAAGCCCCAAAGCCGCCTGCTAGAAAAAGCTTACGATCAGTACTCTTTTAAATTATTGCCCTTTATAGGAAAACTGGTCACCAAGGACCCTGACAGCTACCGTTATCTTGCCGAGTCAATTCGCATGCACCCAGATCAAGAAACCTTAAAAACTATGATGAATACAGCCGGTTTTGCCGACATTCAATACTACAATATGACCGGTGGTATTGTTGCCTTACATAAAGGCGTTAAAGACTGAATGAGCCCGGAGATAAGCTCACTGTTGACAGCAGCCATTGAAAAACTCATCAACGGCGCTTTGCGCTATGACCCTGCCAGCCTTAAACAGCTTGCATCAATAGATAAGATATTGGCAATTGAATCCACTGCGCCCAGCCTAACGCTCTATATTCGAGGCAGCGCTGAAGGCGTTTATATTAGCGCCCATTGTGAGTCCCCAGTGAGCACGCACCTGCGAGGCAGTCCTTTGGCTTTACTCACTTTGCTTAAGCAACCAACGAACCTGTCCGGCTCTGGGGTTGAATTAGAGGGTAACATTGGTTTACTCCAGCAATGGCAACAATTACTGTCGCAATTAGACATTGACTGGGAAGATGCCATTAGCCAAATACTGGGCGATATAGCGGGCCCTGCGGTGGCACAAGGGCTGCGCAGCAGTTTTTCTTGGGTAATCACCCAGCAGCATGAACAGCAGCGCCTGTTTAAAGACTATGTGGAAGAAGAATTAAAACTAGTGCCAAGCAAAGCCGAAGTGTTAGCATTTGCTAATCAGGTCTTTCAGCTCCAACAAGATCTGGATAGATTGCAGGCTCGTAGCCAAATACTTTTTGAACAGCATTTACCCCCAATCACTGACCAAGCCCCTGATTCACAGGACTGATAATGAGACTGTTCGTTCGCGCGCTTGTTATATTTTATACCTGTTGTCACTATCGTCTGGATACTTTATTGCCGGGCAAGTTTCCCTGGTATATTCGTTG
>JBCBZU010000095.1:0-6887 GCA_039815165.1 Pseudomonadota bacterium | reverse complement strand
GGTAGGTTTAGAATTGAGGGACTATTAACGCGGCAATTTTAATTGTCGAGTTAATAACGCAGGACAAGGATGTCCTGCCATCGGCATAGCCGATGTAAGCCATTGAAAATCAAGCAGCTTCGCACAGTTGCGCCAATTTTCAATGGCGTCAATCAAATAGTTCAGGACGAACTATTTGATTGCCAAGGTAATAGTTGAGGGAATTTTTAGTAATATAGCCTTCCTGACAATTCATCGCTTTGCTTTTGCTCTTTTTTATTTTGTTGGTAGATAAACGCACGTTCATCACGATCAATCATATCGTCGAGAGCATTGATGCGCTGTCGCTGTTCGGATAACTGTACACGCAAAGTGCTCAGCTGTTTTTCTGCTGCTTCTACCTTGCAGCGCTGGTCACTAATCACCTGTGCCAGGCGGTGACAGAAATGGCGATAACGGTGGGTGTTTTCTGCTGTCCACTGGTGTTGTTCTTGTTTTATTTTGGCTAGATAATCACTTTCATAGGCCTGCAATTGTAACAACTGCTCACGCTCTTTTTGAGCAATGGATGATACCTGCTTAAAGCGTTCACTAAGTGCCTGCTGTTTTTGCACGGCTTGGCCTTTAACAAGGTCTAGTTGACGACTTGACAATGATATCTCCCACTACATTTGTTTATGACGTTAAAGTTGGCCCTAGTAATTGCTTTAAGTATAGTCGACTTTGTTGATAGTCCACGCTCTCTTGCAGGTCTTGTTGGATGAATTGCCGCAGCTTGGGGAAGTAATCCAGCGCCATATCTGTTTCATGGTCACTTCCGCGCACATAAGCACCAATGCTCACCAGATCTCGATTATTGTTATAAAGGGCTAATAGTTGCTTAAACCGCTGCGTTAAACCGAGGTCTTCGGGACTAATGATATTGGTCATGGCACGGCTAATGGACATTTCCACATCAATAGCCGGGTACAAGCCCTGCTCTGCCAGCTGTCGCGACAATACAATATGACCGTCTAAAATGGCTCTGGCGGCATCCGCAACAGGGTCTTGTAAGTCATCCCCTTCTGTTAGCACGGTGTAAAAGGCGGTAATGGAACCACCGCCTTCAAGTCCGTTGCCCGCACGTTCAACCAATTGAGGAATTTTGGCAAATACCGATGGAGGGTAGCCCTTGGTCGCCGGTGGCTCACCAATGGCCAAGGCAACTTCGCGCTGAGCTTGGGCATATCGAGTTAATGAATCCATCAGTAACAATACATCCTTGCCCTGATCTCGAAAGTACTCGGCGATTTGGCTACAAAGCTGGGAGGCACGTAATCGCATTAATGCGCTGTCATCAGCGGGGGCAGCGACAACCACCGCTTTTTTTAAGCCCTCACTACCTAGGGAGTGCTCTATAAATTCTTTTACCTCTCTGCCCCGCTCACCAATCAAACCGACAACGACAATATCGGCAGTGGTAAATCGGGTCATCATACCCAAGAGCACACTTTTACCCACTCCGCTGCCAGCAAACAGGCCCAGGCGCTGGCCTTTGCCTACCGTCAATAAACTGTTGATGGCTCGAATACCGACATCCAAAGGTTTTGTGATAGGTGCTCTATTAAGCGGGTTAATGAACTGTGATTCAAGGTAGTGTTTATCACCAGAGACCGGCGCTTTATTGTCCAGAGCTTGGCCTAAACCATTGAGTACTCTTCCGAGTAAGTCTTGGCTAATGACTAAACCAGGGGGTTTATGCCGCGGAATCACTCTAGCCCCCGGCTGTATCCCAGTAACAGCCTTAATGGGCATCAGGTAGATCTTATCATCGCTAAAACCAACCACTTCGGCTTCCAGGCAGTGGTCGTCACTGACGATCACCTCACATTCACAGCCAATAGGCGCCTGAAAGCCGACCGCCTCCATAGTTAAGCCCACTACTCGCGTTAACCGGCCTTCGGTTACAGGCATTTGCACAGGTATCCTATCGGGCACAAAAGATTTAAGGCGTTCTGATAAAGAGGTGAATTGTGTCTGCACTAGTCTTCACTCTTGGGCGTATCTGCTACTGTGTTGTCAGGCTTAGCATCCATAGCCGGTTGCTGTTGATTACCTACGTTTTGTGCAGTTTTTTTTGCATGTTGATTGTCGGTGTCTGGTAATTTTATATTTTTTTCTTGCCCGGATTGAGCATCAGTAAAACGTTTATTTAAAAATCCATCAATAATATTTTGCATTCTTTTTTCAACCGTCGCATCAATAGAAGAGTGCTTGGCTTCCAAACGACAACCACCAGGCAGTAACTCATCATCAATCTGATAGAGTACTTTTTTATCCACCGTTTTCATATGTTCCTTAATCAATTCACTGTCCTGTGGATTAAGATATAGAGTAAATTTTTCCGTATTACTTGGTAAACTTTGGACCGCATTGCGCACTAATTGGGTAATTTGAGAAGAGTCGAGCACAAGTTCTTTTTCAATAACGGCTTTTGCAAGCTGGCAGACCATATCTAGTATGATTTTCTCAATAAGGTTTTGCTCAGATTCCAGAGGAATCAATAGTGCGTCCATAAGATGTTGTAAACGTTCACTTTGCTCAGCAATAATTTGCTGTCCGCCTTGAAGACCGTGCTGCTTGCCAGCAATATTTCCCGCAGTTTCGCCTTCAGTAAAGCCTTTTTTATAACCAGCATCATAGCCTTCTTTTTCTGCCGCTTCGGTAATTTCCTTTAATTGCTCTGCCGTCAGTGGTTGCATGGAGACGGAGTCTGCGGCAACATCTTCAATAACTTCATCGTCTTCGGAAATTGAATCTGAATTTTTATTTTTTACAGAGACTTTTGTAGAAAGCGAGATTGATTTATTCTTGTTCCGGTCTGCTTTTTCTTTTTCCGCTGACGGTAACAGCTTAGAAGAAGACACATCAGGCAATGACCAGCTTTGACACTTATCAAGCTCCTCATCTGAAAATCGTGACGTAAACTCTGATGTCATACTACTACCTAGCAAATGCTACCTAATAATCACTACACTGTTCGACAGCGGGTGAAAAATTTATATTCAAAGAAGGAAAAATGCTTGCAGTGAGAAAGCGTATAACTATGGACATAACCAAAATTTGGGTATTGCCCACGTTTAGCAAAATGGACTTTTGCTGTCAACGGTTGACGATTCGTTGTTAACTCGCTGGCTCACATATCACTAAAGCATTTGTTCCCCACCGCCGCCTAACACTATCTCACCGGCATCCGCCATTCGACGAGCAATAGTCAAGATTTCTTTCTGAGCGGATTCGACTTCAGATAATTTTACTGGGCCTTTGGCCTCTAAGTCATCGCGCAGCAGTTCGGCTGCACGACTGGACATATTGGAAAATATTTTTTCCTGTAAATCGTTATCGGCGCCTTTAAGTGCAACGATCAGTAGATCGGAAGATACTTCTCTTAGTAGGGTCTGAATACCGCGGTCATCCACATCACGGAGGTTGTCAAAAACGAACATAAGATCTTGAATTTGATTGCCGGTATCTTCATCCACTTCTTTAATGGCTTCGAGCAATTCGGAGGCAATGCCACTATCCAGATTATTAACAATTTCTGCTGCGCATTTGAAGCCACCCATCGTCGTCGTTTGTGAACTTGCGCTGCCGGAGAATTGTTTTTCAAGAATATCGTTAAGCTCTTGCAAAGCGCTAGGTTGAACGGTATCGAGGGATGAAACCCGCATCATAATATCCAGGCGTACCGCATCGGAAAAATAACTCATTATTTCTGCTGATTGGTCAGAATCCAAATAGGCAATCACAATCGCTTGAATTTGCGGGTGTTCATTGCGAATAATATCGGCAACAGAGCGAGGCTCCATCCACTTTAAGGTATCTAAACCCGTTGTATTGCCGCCCAGCAAAATTCGATCAATCAAGCCATTGGCTTTATCTTCACCTAAGGCAGTCACTAGCATATTGCGAATATAGTTATCCGCACCAACACCTAAACCCGTGAGATGGCGAACCTGTTCCATAAAATTCGACATAACATATTGAACCTGATCTTGCTCAACGTTCGATAAGGTGCTCATTGCTGCGCCCACACGCTGTACTTCTTTGGGTCCCATATGTTTCAGCACTTCTGCGGCATCTGCCTCTCCCATGGTCATCAGCAAAATAGCCGCTTGTTCGACTGGCGGCATATTCAGTTCTTTTACGGTGGGACTTGTTTCTTCACTCATTCTTCATTAATCCATTGCTTAATCACCTGTGAAACGCGACCTGGATCTTCTGCCACTAATCCTTTAATGGTGTTCAACATGTGCTCGTAGCTTTCCTCTGGCCCTGGCAATGCTAGTGCTTCCCCACCGCGCAAGGTGACTGTTTCATCAGATAATTCATCGAATGAACCCAAACCGGCCTCTTCTAAGGCGGCTAATTGCTGCGCTTCTTCATCTTCTTTCGCTTGCGAACCTGTGGTGGCTAAGGTTTTTAAGATCGGGCGCAATAAACCCACAAACATAACCAGCACCACTAATAAGCCCGCGAACGGTTTTAATAAATCTCTTAGCCAGATTTGCTCCCAAAAAGGAATCTTGCCATCACCCAATCCAGCATCGTCTGAATCAAGAAAGGGCGTATTAATAACGTTGACACTGTCGCCACGCACAGCGGAGTAACCAACAGCATCTCTTACCAGTATCGCCAACCGTTCCAGCTCGTTATCCGACCAGGTTTGAAATTCTGTCTGACCGGTTTCTGGATTAATCACCTCTTTATCATCCACCACAACAGCGACGGTTAAACGACGTACTTTACCCACTTGATGCTTGATATAACTAACCGAGCGATCTAATTCAAAATTGCGAGTTGCCTGACTGCGAGAATTCGACGCTTGCGCGCCAACACCATCAGCGCCTTGATTCTCTGCCTGCTCCGGTGCCTCACCGACAGCGGGAGGCTGATTGGCCAAGGCCCCGGGAATACCGCCAACACCGCCACCTACTCGCTGCTCATCCAAGGTTTGTTCACTACGGATAGCGGGTAGGTCCGGGTTAAACATTTCTTCTGCCTGCTCAACCTGATTGAAATCGACATCAGCAGCCACCTCTGCTCGATAACTATTGGTGCCGACAATGGGATCAAGTAAACTGGCTATACGGCGCGTGATAAGCTCTTCAACTTGCGTCGAATACTCTAACTCTTGCATTGCCTTGGCAATCTTGGGGTCATCATCACCAGTAGATAGTAAATTGCCCTTTTGATCGACAACGGTGACATTTTTCAATTGTAATTCGGCAATGCTGGATGCCACTAAATTACTAATTGCACGGACCTGGCTGGGTTTAATCCCACGGCCGGGATAGAGTTCAACAAAAACAGACGCACGTGGTTCACGTGCATCGCGCACAAAAACAGAATTTTTAGGGATCGCGAGATGTACTCTTGCGGATCGCACACTATTAATGCTGGTAATGGTGCGTACAAGTTCACCTTCCAGACTACGTCGATAACGGGCACTTTCCATAAACTGACTCGTACCTAAAGGTTGCTCTTGATCGAGTAGTTCAAAACCGACAGAAGAGTCGGAAGGCAATCCTACCTCTGCCAGTCTCATCCGAGCATTGTGGACATCCTGGTCAGCAACGAGTAGTGCGCCCGATCGCGTATCCACTTTAAAGTCAATGTTATTCGCTTCTAATATTTCAATCACTTCTTTTGAATCGAGTCTATCCAAGCCCGCATATAACGGCCGATAGTCTTCGCCCTGAGTCCACAACACAACCGCAAATCCAATGGCGACACTGGCCGCCAAAGCCACCATGAGTCCTGCCTGCCTCACTAGATTAAGATTGTTAAAACCTTCTATGAGATCACTGGTAGACTTGTCTCTTTTGGGGGCCAGAGAATCATCTAAATCTGCGGCAGTATCTGCTGTACTCATTGATAGCGGCCTGTTAAATATGTGAATGTGGCTACGATTGACAAGGGCTTTAACACCGCAATAGTGTTTATTAAAGTCATGGCTGTTCCCGCTATACCGGCATATTCATAATATCGCGATAGGCATCGACTAATTTATTTCTGACTTGCAGCATCGCTTGGAATGATACGCTGGCTTTTTGTGAAGCAATCATAACGTCGGTAATGTCAACACCAGTTTGACCCTGCTCATAAGCAGTTGCCAATTGATTTGATGCCTTTTGTACATCGTTAACTTTATTGACGGCTTGGTCGAGTAACTGTCCAAAATTGGGGACTTCTTCACTGGGTTTAAGTGCTTGGGGACCTTTAGCCACGGCGGTATCCATAGCTTCTGGTCTAATAGCCTGCGCCTGTGCCTTTAAAGAGCGCATTTCTAACAAAACACGGTTTATGTCCATTCGATCAGAAATCATGGTCACTTCTCCACAACTTATTTTCTAAAATAAAAAATCTAAATATCTCGCTGACAAAAATTTGGCTTATCGCAACTAAAGGCTTGGTCTATAGTAAGGTGTGCATAAAGTAGGCCAAAACTTGCCGACGGCAGTGAATTGCCTGTAGGCGATATAGAAACAGTTGGTGAAGCATGGGGTAAAAGAACTAGCCAGGTTGTGGGTGCACAAAAGCGGACAAATTGACAACCATTAACCTGGCAATCAAATAGTTCGTCCTGAACTATTTGATTGACGCCATTGAGAATTGGCGCAACTGTGCGAAGCTGCTTGATTTTCAATGGCTTACACCGGCTATGTCGATGGCAGGACATCCTTGTCCTGTGTTATTAACGCGGCAATTAAAATTGCCGGGTTAATAGCAACCAACAGTTCATAGCAAAACCTGTATTAAAGTGTTTACTACCCAGTTTAGAGAAAAGAATACACTGTCATTTCAAACACGCGGTCATTGCGTCCCTGTACGCTCTACGTCGGCTCCTGCCGCCGAAGGTTTGAAAT
>JBCBZU010000117.1:0-6435 GCA_039815165.1 Pseudomonadota bacterium | reverse complement strand
CTCCATCACCGTTAAGTTACCGGCAATAAATAAAGCCCCCCTGCTCGAAGCCTTGCAGCAACTGGTGGACGACAACACCATTTATCGTATCAAAGGCTTTGCTGCCTTACCCGGCAAACCCATGCGCTTACTCATACACGCGGTAGGCAAACGCTTTGACAGTTATTTTGATCGCCACTGGCAAAAGGACGAAACACCGTCTACACGCCTGGTGCTGATTGGCAGAGACCTGGATCAAACACATTTGCAGAAAAAACTAGACGCCGAACTCATCACCACAGGAGTCTAAGCGTGCATATTTTAGCGGCAAGCCCGGGCGGCTTTGTCGAAGATGACTCCATCACTATTCGCCTGCAGCAGAGTCCAGCAGACATTGTCATACTCAGCGCGGCCGATACCACCCTGGCCCTGCTGGCTGCCCAGCACCCACAACGCCGTGCCTGTGCCCAACAGCCGCACTATCCAGCGCTGCGCCTGGCCAACCTATTGCACCTGCGACAGCATGCCTCTATCGATTTATATATCGATGAGGTCTTGCAGCATGCCAGGCTGATTATCATCGATCTGTTGGGTGGTCAAAGCTACTGGCCCTACGGTACAGAGCGCATTGTTGAGCTGTGCAATCGGCAGAACATCGGCTTAATGATGTTTTCTGGCGATAACAGTGAAGATCACACCCTGCTGCAACTCAGTACGGTCGCGCCCGAGATATGTCATCAATGCTGGCGCTATCTGCGAGAGGGCGGCGCGGGCAATGCCGAGCAGTTTTATCGTTATCTGGGGCAACAATTTTTTCACCACTCAATTGAGGTCTTGCCCCCCAAACCAATACCCCCTATCAGTATTTTTCACCCGCATAAGGCAGTGGCCAGCATCAGCGACTGGCAGCAGTGCTGGCGTCAATACCAAGGCGCGGCGACGGTTGCCATTGTGTTCTACCGATCTCACCTGCAGGCGGGCAATACCAAAGCCTTTAGCGCCCTTTGCGACTCGCTGCGGGAGCATAAATTAAACCCTCTGCCCATTGCCTTACGTTCGCTAAAAGACAGCTTATGCCGGGATACCTTAAAACACCTGTGCCGTGAGCATCAGGTAGAGCTGATTTTAAACACCACTGCTTTTGCGCTGTCGTCCATAGATGACAGCGCCCGCGAAAATCACGCCCTGGTCGATAATTTGCCGGTGTTGCAACTGATTATGAGTGGCGATAATGAACAAGCCTGGCAACAAAACGCACAAGGCTTGCGGCCACGGGATATTGCCATGCATGTGGCCATGCCCGAAGTCGATGGGCGCATTATTACCCGCGCCATTAGCTTTAAAGGCTTGGATTATCACTGTGAGATAACCCAAACCGATGTAGTCCAATACCAGGCCAAGCGCGAGCGCATTCACTTCGTCTGTGAGCTGGCGTCCAACTGGTGCCGGCTACGGCAAAAGCAAAATAGCGACAAACACCTCGCGCTGATTCTGGCCAATTATCCGACCCGGGAAGGGCGCTTGGGTAACGGTGTGGGCTTGGACACACCCGCATCGCTGATCACCATACTGCACGCCCTACAGCAACAACACTATCAAGTAGACAATATCCCGGCTAACGGCGATCAGCTTATGCGAGTCTTGCAGCAGGGTATTACTAACGATCCCGATAATTGGGCCATGCGTCCGGCCCTGCAAAGCCTTGCCATGGCGGACTATCTGGCTTTTTTTGAAACACTGCCCGCCTTTAACCAGCAAGCCATTCTGGCCCGCTGGGGTTCCCCCGAACAAGACCCCATGTTGCGACAACATCGCTTTATGATAGCGGGCTTGCGCTGTGGCAAGGTATTTGTGGGCATTCAACCCGCGCGCGGCTACCATCTGGATTTAATGGCAAACTACCACGACCCCGACCTGGTTCCGCCGCATTTCTACCTGGCATTTTACTGCTGGCTGCGCTTTCACTGGCGCTGTGATGCCATGATTCATGTGGGTAAACACGGTAATTTGGAATGGCTGCCAGGCAAAAGCCTTGCCCTGAGTGAACGCTGCTGGCCAGACCTTATCTTCGGCCCCACTCCACACCTATACCCCTTTATCGTCAACGACCCAGGCGAGGGCACGCAGGCGAAACGGCGCACCCAGGCGGTTATCATAGACCATCTGATGCCGCCGCTAACGCGGGCCGAAAACTATGGCCCCGCCCAGGATTTAGAGCGACTGTTAGACGAATACTACGAAGCCCTGAGTTTAGATCCCAAGCGCTCGCTGCTGTTGCGGCGCACAATTCTCGAGCACATCCTGGCGCAGAATCTCCACAGTGATCTGGGCTTTAAAGCGCCCACAGACGACGACCAAGAACAGAACCTGCTAAACACCATTGATGCCTACTTGTGTGAACTCAAAGAAAGCCAAATCCGTGATGGCCTGCATATATTCGGCCATTCGCCCACCGGGCAACAAGCGGTGGACACACTACTGGCATTAGCGCGTTACCCAGTGGCCAGAGGTGAAGGCAAAGACAACAGCTTGATTCGTGCACTGGCGGATGACCTGTTGCAGCAAGACGAGTTCGATCCCCTGGACGCTGACTGGCAACATCCTTGGCAGGCAGATAAACCCCTGATGCTACAACAAATAAGCGATGAACCCTGGCGCAGTCAAGGGGACACCCGCGAACGCCTCGAACACCTGGCAAGCCATTTAATACAACAACAGCCAACCATAGCCGAATTGCAACAGCAGGGCTTAAACAACACGGCACAGGTTTTTCAGCGCTTGGTCAACGACCTGCAACCGCGGCTCAATGCCTGTGGTGAACGCGAAGTACAGCACTTACTGGCAGGCCTCAAGGGCTGTTTTGTGCCACCCGGCCCCAGCGGTGCCCCCTCCCGCGGGCGCCCCGATGTGCTGCCTACCGGCCGCAATTTCTATTCTGTCGATACCCGCGCCATTCCCACCTGGACTAGCTGGTCTTTGGGTTGGCAGTCGGCTGAATTACTCATAGAAAAATACCTCCAAGAGCACGGCGACTATCCCACCGCCATTGGCCTGTCGGTGTGGGGTACAGCGACCATGCGCACCGGGGGAGATGATATTGCCCAGGCCTTTGCCCTAATCGGCGCTAAACCCAAATGGGCGGATGGCAGTCATCGAGTCACCGACTTTGAAATTCTGCCTTTAACCTTCCTCAACCGGCCACGAGTCGACGTGACCCTGCGCGTCTCCGGTTTTTTTCGCGATGCCTTTAGCAATGTGATCAAACTATTTGATGCGGCGGTACAGGCACTGGCCGAACTCGATGAGCCACAAGATATCAACCCCATTCGCGCGCGCATCCAGCGGGAAACCACAGCACTGATAGCCGCAGGAATGGCGCCTGAAAACGCGCGACAACGCGCAGGCTTTCGCATCTTTAGCTCAAAACCAGGTGCCTACGGTGCGGGCTTGCAAGGCCTAATAGACAGCGGGCAGTGGCAGACAGATGCAGACCTGGCCAAAGCCTACCTCAATTGGGGAGGTTATGCCTACGGCCAACAAAGCGAGGGCACCGAGGCCAAAAGCAGTTTCAGCAAGCGTCTGCAACAAGTTGAACTGGTGGTGCAAAACCAAGATAATCGCGAGCACGATCTACTCGACTCGGACGACTACTACCAGTTTCAAGGGGGAATGACGGCGGCAAGCAGGCACTTTAGTGGCCGACAACCAGCAGTCTACTTTGGTGACCACAGCAATCCGCAAGCACCCAAAATGCGCTCTCTGGGGCAAGAAATCAGCCGCGTGATGCGCTCGCGGGTGACCAACCCAAAATGGATAGCAGGGCTTAAACGCCATGGCTACAAAGGCGCCTTTGAAATGGCCGCCACCGTAGACTATCTGTTCGCCTACGATGCCACAGCTCGCATTGTTCGCGATGATCAATACCAGGCACTGACCGATGCGTACTTGCACGATCAAAACAATCGAGACTTTCTACAGCAGCATAATCCCGCGGCACTGCAAGAAATCTGTAGCCGACTGTTAGAAGCAATGCAGCGCGGCCTTTGGCAACAACCCGGACACTATCAACAGCAAATAGAAGACTATTTACTGGCAGCAGAGCAAGTGCTGGAAATGTGAGGACAAACTGTGACACACACTACCGAACACCCTTTCCCCTTTAGTGCGCTGGCTGGTCAGCAAGATTTGCAAACCGCTTTAGTATTAAGCGCCATCGACCCAATGATTGGTGGCGTTTTAATTGAGGGCCCGCGCGGTACCGCCAAGTCCACTGCTGCCCGCGGCCTTGCGGATTTAGTAGAGGCGTCGACCTTTATTAATCTGCCATTAACCACCAGCGAAGAACAACTCATCGGTTCACTGAATATTGAGTCTGCCCTGCAAGCGGGAAAAGTGGAATTCAAACCCGGCTTACTGGCCGCCGCGCACGAGGGCGTGCTCTATGTCGATGAAGTCAACCTATTGGCTGATCACCTCGTAGATGCTCTACTCGACGTGAGCGCCAGTGGCATCAACCGAATAGAACACGACGGTATCTCCCACCAACACCCCGCGCGCTTTGTATTGATTGGCACCATGAACCCCGAAGAGGGACAATTGCGGCCGCAGTTACTTGATCGCTTTGGCCTCTACGTGCAGTTGCCCCAGAGTATTGACCCCAGTACACGACAGCACATTGTAAAAGCCCGCCTGGCCTTTGATAACAACCCCCAACACTTTATTGCCCGCTTTGCCCGCCAGCAGCAAGCCTTAAAAAAACGTCTACAACAAGCGCGGGAAAACCTGCATGCGATTGAATTGCATGATGCCGTCATCAACACAGTGGCTGAGATTTGCCACCAAGCCAATGTCGAAGGCATGCGCGCTGACCTGAGCCTGCTGCGCGCCGCGCGCGCGCATGCCGCCTGGCAAGCGCACACTGAAATAAGCGACGCTGACATCGAGGCGGTAACAGCATGGGTATTAACCCACCGCCAGCAGCAAACAGGGCCACCCGCTAAACCAAGCCCACCGGCCTCACAACCCCCTGACGTGAGCGAGCACCATGAGCTAAATGTGGACAATAGCCAACAGCAACACTTTGGAGCAATGCCGCCGCAAAGCCCTCAAGTGGAAAGCTCTGAAGTGGCAGCCATCACAAACCTAAAGCCCCTATCAGGAAAAAAGTAACTGGCCTGCAGCAGGGCCGAAAATCACAATCTGTTGCGCTGAAAACCGGCTCTACCCATTGCGCGAAAGCAAAAAAAGGGCGGGCCAGTGCCAATATTCACTGGCCCAAGACACTGATTAACAAAGGCAAGCAGACCTTGGCCCAGCAGCATTTACACTATCGATTGCGCCTGCCGCAAGCCAGTCGATTTTATTGTCTGCTGCTGGACTGTTCGGCATCAATGCTTAAGAACAGCCAACTCTCCGTGGCTAAGGCCTTGATTCTGGCACTGGCCAAACAGGTCTACCAAGAGCGGGGCGACCTGGCGGTGGTTGGCTTTAAGGGTAATGAAGCCAACATCATAAAAGCCCCCGGTAAATTTTCCACCCTTAACCATCAATGGATTGATAATATCGAGGGTGGTGGCGGCACACCGATAAGCAAAGCCATTGGCACTGCTGAAAACCTGCTCAAGCAGTATCGCTGTAAATTTCCGGTCAGCAGTGTGGACTGTTACTTAATCAGCGACTGCCGCTTTCGCGAATTGCCCCCCAAAATAAACGGTGCAACTGAACACACCATCATCGATTTTGAAGAAGGCCTCATAAAGCTCGCCAAAGCAAAAAAACTTGCCCAACAATGGCAGGCAAAATACTTGCATATAAGCGATTTTTTATAAATGATTACGACTAATGAGGTACGCTTAAAATTGAGGATAACACCCTGCGTACAGAAATAGGTACAATTACAACAATAAGCACTTATTTTTTGAGGTGATTGTTATGGATACATTAAGCTACTCTTCATTTCCCAATCAACTAGCTGGCGTATTGGATAAAGTAAACGATGACCACAAGCCCGTGATCATTACGCGTCAAAATGGTAAGCCTGCGGTAGTGATGAGTTTAGAAGATTATCAAGACTATGAAGAAACAGCTTACCTTATGGCAAGCCCCAAGAATGCAGAGAGACTAAATCAAGCCATTGTGGACGTTGAAGCAGGACAGACCATTAACAAAGCCCTTATTGAAGAATGAATCTGATCTCGGCAAAGCAAGCATGGGAAGACTATCTCTATTGGCAACAGACTGACAAAAAGATTTTAAAGCGAATCAATACACTCATTAAAGATATATTGCATAAGCCCTTTTGTGGTTTAGGTGACCCGGAATCACTAAAACATAACGGGTCTGGATACCGGTCACGCAGAATAGACAGAGAACACCGTTTGGTTTACAAGGTTAAAGACCAAGCGATTATTATTGTCCAATGTCGCTATTATTACTAAGCGATTTTGCAGGTGATAT
>JBCBZU010000029.1:0-10895 GCA_039815165.1 Pseudomonadota bacterium | reverse complement strand
CACGCGCACGCAACCGAAAAATCCAACATTATCCAAAACTTGCCCTTAAAGTGTCGCATGAATAATGTTAAGACCTATGGTGGTTTATCAATATATGTGACTAAACATCCCGCACCACTGGCAGCCGGTAAATGTCCAGTTTTTAAAACAGAAAACAGTTTACAGTCCAAGGTTAAAACACCGTAAAAATAAACCGCTGCTGTGAACTGTTGACTGCTGGCTATCCAACGCACTGATTGAGAACGCCTGTTTCCAAACGGGCACTTGCCAGGTATACGCTAAGCACTCCACCGGGATTTTAGCGTAAACCACGGTCAAAATAGCTGGGTGAACTCAAGCCAATCTATTGTTGTCACATTGTTGTTATATTGTTGTCAAATGCAAATTAGTAGACTAGTGTAAGAAAAAATACACTTAAGGAATCCATTATGCCTCTCAGTAAACACCCTATTTACCTGATTATTGCCGCCGTGGTGGTGATTATTGTTGCCGGCCTTGTGGGTATGTTTTTGGGCAGCTTAAGGGGTGAAGAGCAAGTCGATACAGAACGCTATAGTTTTCTGGACAGAGAGCGGTATCAGCGCACCACACTGGAGATACTGCAGCGACTGGGTGATAAGCACTTGATCACCGTCAGTAAAGACAATGACTTTTCAAAAAAAATGTTGGACAGGTTTTTGACCATGCTTGATCCCAACAGAGCCTTTTTTCTGGCAGAAGATGCCACTCAGTTTTCACCCTATGAAAGAACCCTGGATAATCTACTGCGCAAAGGCGTTAATACGGCGCCTTTTAATATTTACCTGCGCTTTAGAAAGCGCCTGGAAGATCGCCTGCAAGGCATTATCGCCCAATTGGAAAACCCTCTGACCACCTTTGATTTTGCCATAGAAGAAAGCCTTGAAATCAACAACCCCAAGTGGCACCCAAACACAGAGGCGGCCGATGACTACTGGCGCAAGCGCATAAAGCTGGAGCTGCTCAACCAAAAGCTATCGGGTCAAAGCACGGCTGTCGCTCGCCAACAGCTGGCAAAACGCTATCGACGTCAACTCGAAAACGCGCAGGAAATCACCCTCGATGAGATTTATGAGCTCTACATTAATTCAGTTACCGCACAATATGATCCCCACACCCGCTACTCTTCGCCAAAGAAGGCCAAAAAAACCAATATTCAGCGCTCGCTATCGCTCCAGGGTATTGGTGCGGTATTGCAGGAAAACGGTGACTATATAGAGATCGCCCGCCTGGTGCCCGGTGGCCCGGCCTATTTGCAAGGTGATTTGCAGGCGGCAGACCTGATTACCGCTATTGGCCAGGGTGAGGACGGCGCCTTGGTCAATGTGATCGGCTGGCGCCTGGATGACGTTATTGACCTGGTCCGTGGCGAAAAAGGTTCAACCGTCAGGCTGGAGGTGATCCCCACCCATTCAATGGATGATACGACAACGGTCATCAGCATTGTCAGAGATCAGGTAAAACTGGCAGACCAGGCGGCCCAAAAAGCGATGATGAACGTCAATGTCGACGGCAATGAATACAAGATTGGGATTATTGATATCCCCGCCTTTTATATCGATTTCGCCGCCTTTAAACGCGAGGAACCCGACTACCGCAGCAGCACCCGCGATGCATCCCGCCTGCTAAATGAACTGATCGAGGAAGGCATTGACGGACTGATTATTGATTTAAGAGACAATGGCGGCGGCTCGGTACGTGAGGTCACCTCCCTGGCCGACCTGTTTATTGACCGCGGCCCTGTGGTGCAGATTGCCAGTTCCAAGTCCATATCCGAAACCCGCGCCAGGGAACAGGGCATCGTCTATGACGGCCCGCTGATAGTAATGGTTAACCGTTTGAGTGCCTCGGCCTCGGAGATTTTTTCCGGGCTTGTACAAGACTATAAACGTGGCGTAGTGGTTGGCTCACCCAGCTATGGCAAGGGCACCATCCAGGTGATCACGCCTCTGGATAACCCAGGGCAAATCAAAATCACCACGGCCATGTTCTATCGGGTCTCGGGCACTAGCACTCAGCACCGTGGGGTAATACCGGACATTCTGTTCCCGGACACTATTAATGAACACAAAGTGGGTGAACAAACTCAGGATAATGCCCTGCCCTGGACAGAAATCAGCCCTGCTAACTTTACCTCCTATGGCGTTGATCAAGCCTTGATCAATACCCTGGCGGAGAAGTCTCAACAGCGCATTGCCAGCCTTCCCAAAGAAGATTTAACCGATGCCATCGCCAGCCTGCCCAAAGAAGATTTAGACAACGCCATTGCAGCGCTTCCCAAAGAAGACCTGGATAATGCGATTGCAGCACTGCCTAAAGAAGACTTGGACAATGCCATTGCCGACATCGAGCAGGAAAACCTTGACGATGCCATTGCCCGCGGGATTGAACAATAATATCTGCTAAGCATTTGTCAGGATATAGAACGCGCCGACAGGCGCGTTTTTTATGTAATAGTCAAAAGTTCAGGTCTTTGTTGTAAACGGCCAAATTACCCACTATTCACACGCACCTATATACGCATCTATATAAGCACCTATATATACACTTATACACGCACCTACAGACAAACAAGGACTAAAGAGCGTCACGCCGTATTTCATTTACTGCTGACAGCACTTATAATGCTGGATTACTGTGCCACACTTAAGCTTTTTCTATGTCGCTATTTAACATCTCCCCGCTCGCTCTGAGAGCAATCCAAGTGAGTTTTTTAGGCGTGTTGCTTGCGTTTTTATCCACCTCCCCGCTGGCTCAAAACATCACCAAAAGTCATGCCATTGCCATGCATGGCAGCCCCAAATACGGGCCCGACTTTAAGCGCTTTGACTATACCTCAGCGGAGGCAAAAAAAGGGGGCTTGTTGCGACTGTCGGGCTTTGGCACCTTCGATAGTCTCAATGCCTATATCGCCAAGGGCAATGCCGCGGAAAGGCTGGCACTTATCTACGACACCCTCACCGTCGCCGCCGCCGATGAGCCGTTTACCCAATATGGCCTGCTGGCCAAGTCTATCGAATACCCGCAGGACCGTTCCTGGGTGATTTTTACAATGCGCCCGGAAGCGAGATTCCATGATGGCCAGGCGGTTACCGCCGCTGACGTGGTATTTACCTTTAACCTGCTCATGGAAAAGGGCAATCCAGCCTATAAATTTTATTATGCTGACGTGGCAAAGGTAGAGGCCCTCGACAAACATCGGGTGAAATATTCATTTAAAACCAATACCAATCGTGAATTACTGCTGACGGTGGGCACCTTGCCCGTGCTGCCGCAACATTTTTGGCAGGACAAAGCATTTGATAAAAGCAGCCTCGACATCCCCCTTGGCAGCGGGCCCTATAAAATCGGCAAGGTCGATCCAGGTCAGAGCCTTAGCTTTACGCGGGTAAAGGATTATTGGGCAAGGGATCTGGCCGTCAATCAGGGCATGTATAACTTTGACGACATTCGCATTGATTATTACCGGGATGAAAATGTCGCCATCGAGGGCTTAAAAGCCGGTGAATACGACTACCGCTGGGAAAACAGCTCAAAATTTTGGGCCACTGCGTATTCTATGGCCTCTGTTCAACAAAAGCGATTACTGAAAAAAGAAGTTGGCCACAAAGCCAATAGCGGCATGCAGGGTTTTATTTTTAATTTGCGCAAACCTGTTTTTGCGGATAAAAAACTCCGCAAAGCCATTGCCTATGCCTTTGATTTTGAATGGTCCAATCAAACCTTGTTTTATAATGCCTATACCCGCAGTGACAGTTTCTTTTCCAACAGTGAGCTGGCGGCCACTGGCCTCCCAGAGGGTAAAGAGCTTGAGTTACTAACACCGTATAAAGACAAGCTGCCGGCCAGTGTGTTTACCGAGCCATTTACACTGCCGGTAAGCGATGGCTCAGGTCGCAATCGCCAGAACTTACGCAAGGCCAAACAGTTTTTAGACGACTCCGGTTACAAGGTGGTAGACGGCCAGTTAAACAATCCCCAGGGGCAGGCGGTGAGTTTTGAAATTCTGCTGGCTTCACCCGCCTTTGAACGTATTGTCAATCCCTTTATTAAAAATCTCTCACGCCTGGGCATTGATGCAAGCATTCGACTGGTTGATACGTCACAATATATTAACCGGCGGCGCAGTTTTGACTACGACATGATTGTCCATGTTTTTGCTCAGGGTGAATCACCGGGCAATGAACAGCTCAATTTTTGGGGCTCAGAGGCTGCCGATACTGAAGGCAGCTTTAATTTAATGGGCTTAAAAGACCCGGTGGTGGATGCCATGATCGACAAAGTCATCAATGCCGACTCAAGGGAAAACCTGGTCTATGCAACCCGGGCTTTGGATCGCGTGCTGCTGCATACCCATAGCGTTATCCCCCAGTGGTATAAGGCCTCCAGCCGCATTGTCTATTGGGATAAATTTGGTATACCGGCAATATCACCCGCCTATGACCGCTACTATATGACCGCAGTGCTCACCTGGTGGTATGACGAAAAAAGGGCAGCCAAAATAGCGAATAATACCCAGTAGCTCTGGGAAATGCCTTAATAATGGGGACGCCGGTGAAATGGGTCAGCTTTTCCAAGGCACAAAACAATCTAACACAAAACAATCCAGCACAAAAAAATGATTGTTCACTTAAGTTGGGACGCCTGCTGATTTTTCTACAATAATAACCAAACACTTTATTTATGGGCAGCTACATATTCCGACGGCTATTGCTAATACCGCCAACCCTTTTGGGTATTCTGCTGATCAATTTTTTAATTTGCCAGGCGGCTCCCGGCGGTCCTGTGGAGCAGATGATTGCCAATCTGCAAGGACAAAACAGCGGCAACACCAATCGCACCAGCGGCAGTAGCGTAAGCATTGAGAGCATGCCCCAGCAGACTACGGAGTATCGGGGTACCCAGGGGCTCCCCCCCGAAATCCTGGCTGAAATTGAACAACTCTATGGCTTTGACAAGCCGCTCCATCAACGCTTTAGCGATATGGTTGTGCGCTATATGACCTTTGATCTGGGCGATAGCTTTTTTCGCAACACCGCTGTTGTTGATCTTATTCTGGAAAAAATGCCGGTGACGATTTCCCTCGGCTTATGGAGTACCTTATTGATTTATTTAATCTCCATTCCTATGGGCATTTACAAAGCCGTTCACCATTGTGGTCGTTTTGATATTGTGACCAGTTTTATTGTGGTGGTTGCCAATGCCATCCCCAGCTTTTTGCTCGGCATTATGCTTATTGTATTATTCGCTGGCGGCACCTTTCTCGACTGGTTTCCACTACGCGGCCTGACTTCACCTGATTTTGACGAGCTTGGTTTTTGGGGAAAAATTAAAGACTATTTTTGGCATTTGGCACTACCGCTAACGGCGTATACCTTGGGCGGATTTGCCACCCTCACCATGCTAACCAAAAACTCTTTTCTGGATGAAATTAATAAGCAATACGTTATCACTGCCAAGGCAAAAGGCTTAAAAGAAAAACACGTACTTTACGGCCACGTTTTTCGCAACGCCATGCTGATTATTATTTCCAGCTTCCCGGCGGCCTTTTTAGGCATCTTTGTTACCGGCTCGGTATTGATTGAGGTGATCTTTTCTCTGGATGGTTTGGGCCTGCTGGGCTTTGAATCGGTGCTGAGCCGAGATTATCCGGTCATCTTTGGCACGCTGTTTATCTTCACGCTACTGGGGCTTGTAATTAAATTAATCTCGGACATTGTCTACGTGCTTGTCGATCCACGGATTGATTTTGAGAGTCGCCAACTATGAGCAGGCCACTACTGTTACAGCGATGGCTTTATCCCAAGCTAAGTCCCATCGACCAGCGCCGCTGGGATGCCTTTTTTGCTAACCGTCGCGCCGCCTGGAGTTTATTGTTATTTTTTATTTTATTTTTTCTTAGCCTGTTTTCTGAGTTGATCGCCAACGACAAACCGCTATTGGTTTACTATGACGGCCAGGTGTATACGCCAGTCTTTAAAGCCTATGCTGAAACCCGCTTCGGTGGCGATTTTGAGACTGAGGCGGACTACAAAGACCCCTATATTCGCGACCTTATTCAGCAACGCGGCTGGTTGCTGTGGCCTCCCGTGCCCTACCGCTACGACACCCATATCGCCGACTTACCCCAGCCCGCGCCATCGCCACCCACCTTGAACAATTGGCTCGGCACGGATGACCAGGCGCGGGATGTGTTTGCCCGGGTGCTCTATGGTTTTCGCATCTCAATTTTATTCGCCTTGGCGCTGACCATTGGCAGCACCCTTATTGGCGTGACTGTCGGCGCACTGAAGGGCTATTACGGTGGTCGGGTAGACTTATATGGTCAGCGTTTATTGGAAATATGGAGCGGCTTGCCGCAATTATTTATTCTCATTATTCTCGCCAGCATGGTTAAACCCAATTTTTGGTGGTTACTCGGGGCGATGCTGCTTTTTAGCTGGACCGGGTTGGTTGACGTTGTGCGCGCAGAATTTTTGCGGGGTCGCAACTTAGACTATGTGCGCGCCGCAAAAGCCATGGGCGCTGGTGATACAACCGTGATGCTGCGCCATATCCTACCCAATGCGATAGTCGCCACCATGACCATGCTGCCTTTTATTCTCACCGCCGCCATTACCACACTGACGTCTTTGGATTTTTTGGGCTTTGGCCTACCCGCGGGTTCGGCATCATTGGGTGAGCTCATGTCACAGGGTAAAAGTAATTTACACGCGCCTTGGCTGGCGATAACGGCCTTTATGGTCTTATCGCTTATGCTAACGCTGCTGGTCTTTATTGGTGAGGGCGTTCGCGATGCCTTTGATCCCCGCTTATTAACCCGGTAAGCATCCGGAAACCGCGCTAACCGCTTGCTGCGGTCACAAGAGTTTGATCGTTATGGATATTATTCTTAAAGTCGATGACCTTTCTATCTCCTTTTACCAAGGTAAAAGTGAGTGCCATATAGTAAAGGGCGTAAGCTTTGACATTGGTGAATGTGAAACACTGTCTCTGGTGGGTGAATCCGGCTCAGGTAAGTCGCTAACGGCACAGGCGATTATGGGTTTACTGCCCTATCCTACCGCGTTTCACCCTTCGGGCAGTATTGTGTTTGATGATCGTGATCTATTAAGGTTATCAAATAAGCATATGGAATCCATTCGTGGTGACCAGATTGGCATGATCTTCCAAGAGCCCATGAGCGCTCTTAACCCCTTGCACACAGTGGAAAAGCAAATTGGTGAAGTACTGATGATTCACCGGCGCATAAATAAAAATAAGTGTCGGGAAAAAGTCCTGGAACTACTGAATCAAGTGCATATACCGCAACCGCAAAGCAAGTTAAACAGCTACCCGCATCAATTGTCTGGTGGCCAGCGACAGCGTGTTATGATCGCCATGGCATTGGCCAATCAGCCCAAATTATTAATTGCCGATGAACCCACAACGGCCTTGGATGTTACCGTTCAAAAGGAGATTCTCGATCTTTTAAAAGAATTGCAAGCCCAGTATAAAATGAGCATTTTATTGATCACTCACGATCTTGGGGTGGTTAACTATATGGCCGACCGAATACTGGTAATGCACCAGGGCCAGATTGTCGAGCGCGGCCATACAGCAGCGGTTTTAGAAAAGCCTCAACATGACTACACCAAACGATTGATCAACTCCCATCCCCGCGGCGGCCCGATTGACTTGGACCAGAACATCGATTCACTGGCCAGCCTGATGTCCACCCACTCACTAAGGGTTAAATTTCCGCTACATAAACCCCTGTTCGGCCGCTGCAAACATTTTTTTCATGCCTTGCGCTCGATTGATATTGAATTGGCGCAAGGAAGCAGTTTGGGCATAGTGGGTGAAAGCGGTTCGGGAAAATCCACGCTGGCACTTGCGATATTACGTTTAGTGGCCTCTGAGGGTGAAATTTTTCTTGGCGGCAAAGGCATCCACCAGTTCAGCGAAAAACAAATGCGCCCACTGCGCAGCGATGCTCAAATCGTGTTTCAGGACCCCTTTTCCAGCCTTAGCCCGCGCATGTGCATACGCCAGATTATTAGTGAGGGGCTGTTGTTGCACGCCTCGCTAAGCAAGCAAGACATCATGCAAAAAGTTAACGCTATTATGGATGAAGTGGGCCTTGACCCCAACACCAAGGACCGCTATCCCCACGAGTTTTCCGGTGGACAACGCCAGCGCATCGCGATCGCAAGAGCATTAATACTGAACCCCAAGGTGGTATTTTTAGACGAGCCCACCTCCGCACTGGACCGGGTTGTACAAATGCAGGTGATTGAACTGTTGCGGCACTTACAAAAAGAACGCAAGCTGAGCTATGTTTTTATTAGCCATGATATTGAGGTTATAAGAGCCCTTAGCCATCGAGTGGTGGTTCTGCAACAAGGACAAGTGGTTGAGCAGGGCAATGCGAACAGCGTTCTCGAAAATCCTGCTCACCCCTATACACAAAGGCTGCTTGCGGCCAATTTAGCGAGATAAAAAATTATAAAACAAACAAGATCATGGTATTGCGCAAACACCCACACTAATGGTTGTAACGGGGAAAGGGGACGCATTTATTTTTCCTCCTTCGTTGGCCGACCTCGACCACATTGCTCCACTCTCAAGCCAATTCTCTCTTAGATTTCATCGATAAACACCGAATTGCCCGTTAACTGATTCCGCCGATAAGCCTCTTTCAAAAGTCGTTGCTCTGATTCAGAAATACCACACCGTATAAAATCATCGTAACGAATCATACGCTGAGACTCCTCGGCACCCAAAGACAAATAACAACTGTCTCTGCCCAACATCTTATTATCCAATTGACCCATACGCTCCAAATAACTCAACCATGGATACTCCTTCGCCTCATTCACCATACCCGCTTTAACTGGATTAAGCTCTACATAGCGAAAGCACGATAACAAATAGGCATCCCGTTGAATGGGGCTGGCCTTATACCTACCCTCCCATAAAGCGCCGCTTCGGCTCTCCAATTATTCACATACGCCGATTGCCTGCCATTGATTCGTTTCATAAGAAGCGGCAAATTCATCACCTCTTTACCTGGCTCGACAATAAGATGGATATGATTCGTCATCAAGCACCATCTATACAATTTAGTATCGAGCGCTTCCTTCCACTCTCGTAAATTTTCTAAATAATATTGATAATCTTCATCCGATACAAAAATCGCCTTGCGGTTATGCCCTCGCTGAACAACATGATGCGGACAATTCGGCACCAAAACTCTTGCTTTCCTTGGCATAACAATACTCCTTTGAAATTAAATAAATCTGACATCATTTTTCGGACGCCGCGCCACCGTTCCAGCATGGATGTGAGAGTTTTGTCAGCGGTTAAATAATTGCGTCCCCTTTTTCTTTTCTCCCTTTTTCCCGTATGCAAGTAACGAGGGAGATTTTTTGGATTCTTCGTAATCTTCAACCCTAAAAAATGGCCATACTTGATAGTCACCTCTAGACATAAAATACTTTTCTTTTTTTTCTGCTCCCAGCAATTTAGAAAAAAAACTGTGATTTAATGGCCTAACACCTGGATGACTTATCAAAGGCCATTCGTATTTATAATCACTATAGAGAAACAGTATCCATCGAGAAACTATTGATTTAGCATCCCAAGCAAGAGAATTTTTTTCAGTCAATTTGTGTTCATCAAAATCATCATAGAAGACCCAAATAGAATCACAAATTGCATTTACAGCCATATCTCTTGTATTAGGAGATTTGTCCTCAAAATCAAAGTTGGTCATTTGGCCTGATACAAAATGCCTAAGCAACTCCGCAGTTTTATCTCTGGCTGATCGGTCGATATTATTTCTGACAGTCATCACAATCTCTCAAACATTGCTCGTATACCACAGAATCATAAACCGCTAACGCCGTACCTGATCCTGGGACAGCACGCGAAACAAAGCGACTAAAAGTCCTTAAGCCTCTCGTGAAAGAGTTTTTACCAAAACGTCGATTAGCTGCTGAAACACCTTTACTTATAAAACTTGTCTTATTACCAGAAGGACCGCCGCCAGAAATTCCTGTCCTATCTTTTGTTGCAAATGGACCCGTGCCAGCGCCAGCAGCCGCTACCGCAGCTTCTTCAAAACCCAAAAATGCTTTTTTAAAACATCCGCACGTATCATCTTTTCCTTGTGCATTACTTCTTGAGCCTGATGATGTTGTTCCATTACCTAAGTTTCTTAAACCGTCAGGATCAAAGCCAGTTAGCGGATTTGCATGGACATAGAGATAAGGGTTGGGGCCATCCTCTAGACCGAGGGGATCAGGTGTGAGGTACCTTCCAAGTGACGGATCGTAGTATCTGTGCCAATTTTGGTGGAGGCCAGTCTCCGTATCAAAGTATTGTCCCGGAAAACGTAGGTTATTTTCTATGGAATTCACTGAGTTGGATAAAAATCCAAAGCTATTATAATCTCCTTACCAAACTGTAGTGCCTGTTGAGTCAATTATTTCATGAATGGTTCCTAAGTGATCTTTGAGATAGTGATAAGTCTCTCCATTCTCTATAAATGCAATTGGGGTTAAGCTCTCTAGCACATAACGACGTAGCACTCCATTTAAGTTTTTACCGATTAAGCGTGAGCCAGACCAATAAAACTCTGTGGATTCGCTGCTACGGTTATTAACTTTTGTCCAACGACGCCCCAGTGGGCCGTAAGAATAACTATACTCGATTGTAGGAGTAGCTGCGGGATCATTATTTGGATAAGCCTGATAGTGTACCAACTGATCTAGGCCATTATAGGTATAGCGTTCTATTTTCGATGGAACACATAGAATTCGGGATCAACCGTATCGGCAGACCAATTCATCCGGTGATTGATGTGGATTTGTTTTTGAATTTTATGCTCAATT
>JBCBZU010000061.1:0-8116 GCA_039815165.1 Pseudomonadota bacterium | reverse complement strand
GCTGATTATAAAATTCAAAGGTGACGTCAGCCGAGGCAATATCAACCTGATTCGCCACCAAAAATAAGGCACTGGGGCTGCGATAGCGCCAGTCCACACCCCGATTTTTTTGGGCCCACTGACCAATGGCCCAGCCACCCTCCTGCGTCTGCGTAACGGTGATATCCAAACCGTTAATTTCGACTTTGCGCCATACCGGCGCCCAGTGAAATAAGCTGGATAGCACATCCAGCTCCATGCTGGCATAGTCGACGTAAATCAGTGGCTTGTGCTCGTTAGAGTCGATTGTTAAATTGTGGACCTGTACTCTTGGCCTCAAGCTTGGCCAGCTTGCATGGATATTGCCAAAGCGGACTTGAGCGTCAAATTTTTCACTGGCGAAGGCTTCTATATGAGCATGGAGGTGGTGTATGTGGGGAACCGTCAGCCGCGCTAATTGCACCAGCAGTGCCAGCAGAATGATCACCAGGGCAAGGGTGTACCAGCAGGGTTTGATTGGTTTTTTCAGCAAGCGGATCATAACAAGTGCGATTACTCAGTATTTAAGCAGATAACTCAGTGGGATGCTTGTCATAGAATTTAACGGCTTACAAAACCAAAGCCTTTGATCCACCGGCTTTGATCCACCGGGTGAATCCGCTAAGCACTGAGCAATTTACGTTAACAGCTTGACCATTAGAGACTATAAGTTTTACCGAATTTTGCCAGCTTTTAGCTGAATAATCCCTTAACAAAGTCGCAATTTTGCGCAAAAACGCTTAATCATTGAACAAGCCGAAAACGAACGGCAAGGCGTGACATCAACACCACTAAAAAGGGCCAACACAAGGCGCTCAATACCGCGGAGAGTAAAAACACAGGCCGGTCCACTGTACGGCCAACAAAGCTCCCTAACCAATTGGAAAACAACAGATAAACACCCACCAGCACAAATACCCATAAGCTCTGGTGCCAAATCATATAATTGCGTATCCGCTGGTGCACCATGTAGACGATATAAGCAATCACCAGAATCCCCAAGCCATTAAAACCCAGCGGCACAAGCTCTAATAAATCCTGACATAAGCCAACGCCCCAGGCCGCGACCAGGCCGAAGTTCTGAGGGGCATATAGCGTCCAATAAATAATTAACAAGGCCACAAATTCCGGGCGACACCAGCGCCACTGATAACTGATGGGAACCACCATCAACACAAAGGCGCACACAAAGGACATGCCAATCAGTGAGCGCATTAGCGACCTTCTATTCGCGCTGGAGGTGGTGATTCACTGAATACCAGCAACACATGGCGACTGCGATCCAGTTGTGCAGCCGGGCGCGCAATGACCTCGGCAAAGGGCTCACCGGGGTCATAGCTAATGGTCTCCACCTGAGCCACAGGATAACCAATCGGAAAACGCCCACCCAAACCCGAACTCACCAAAATATCGCCCTCTTTAATATCGACAGTGGATGACACATAGCGTAATTGCAAACGATAGAGATCACCAATACCCTCAGCAACCGTGCGCACATTGTTGCGCGTGACCTGCACCGGGATGGCATGGGTATTATCGGTAATTAGCAGAACCTGAGAGGTAAAATCACTGACCGACACCACCTGCCCCATAAGGCCATAGGCATCCAGCAGTGGCTGCCCAACATAAACCCCATCTCGAGAACCCTTATTGACAATCACCTTGTGCACCAGAGGATCGGGGGAAACACCCACCATTTCGGCGATCAACACCCGGTCTTGGACGATCTCGGAAGAATTCATCAACTGGCGCAGGCGCAAATTTTCTGCCGTCAGTGCCGCCATTTTTTGCAAGCGCGATTCCTGAACACGAATTTTATTGCGCAGTAACCTGTTTTCCTGCTGCAATTGATCACGAGAGACCCAGTGGGTATTCACCCAGTCTGAGACCCGATTGGGCACATTGGTAACCCAGTAAAAGGGAATAGTGAGCATGTCCAGCTTACTGCGAACCGGGTCCAGCCAGTGGGTATAGCGACCCATCACTAACAGCGCTATTGCGATCAGCCCGAGTATTAGTACCCGAGAAAAATAAGAGGGGCCTTTAGTGAATAAAAGCTTAATAGGTATACCTCAGCAAATTGTGAAGGAGTAAACACAGTATGGGCAGACCGGCAATGTGGGTACTGGGTTTCTGTCTCTGAGCTCTCGCGCTAGTCTTCTAAGAAACCCATGGTTTTGCTGTCCATCCAGCTCATGGCAATACCGCCCCCGCGGGCCACGCAGGTAAGGGGGTCCTCTGCAACAATCACCGGCAGACCGGTTTCTTCGGATAGCAGTAAATCGATATCACGCAGCAATGCCCCACCCCCCGTGAGGACAATCCCACTCTCGGCAATATCCGATGCCAACTCAGGGGGCGATTGCTCAAGCGCGCTCTTGACCGCTTGCACAATGCCCGCCAGGGGCTCTTGTAGGGCTTCGAGCACCTCACCACTGCTTAGGGTAAAGCTGCGGGGCACACCCTCTGCCAGATTGCGGCCGCGCACATCGATATCGCGAGACTCACTGCCCACATAGGCACAACCGATCTCCTGCTTAATACGCTCTGCGGTGGCATCGCCAATAACGGTGCCGTAATTGCGGCGCACATAATTCACAATGGCCTCATCAAAGCGGTCACCGCCAATGCGGACGGAATCAGAATAGACCACCCCATTGAGTGAAATCACCGCAATCTCAGTGGTGCCGCCGCCGATATCCACCACCATGGAACCACTGGCCTCAGCCACTCGCAAACCGGCGCCGATAGCGGCTGCTCTGGGCTCTTCAATCAAACGCACTTCACGAGCACCGGCACCCATTGCCGACTCGCGTATGGCGCGCTTTTCAACCTCAGTCGATAGACAGGGCACGCAGACCAAGACCCTTGGGCTGGGCTGGAACCAGCTATTTTCATGGACTTTGCGCATAAAATGCTGGAGCATTTTCTCCGTTACCTGGAAGTCGGCAATGACACCGTCTTTTAAGGGGCGAATGGCGGTAATATTGCCAGGCGTGCGGCCCAACATACGCTTGGCCTCAAGACCCACGGCTTCAACCAACTTTTGACCATTGTGCTGGCGAATGGCCACCACTGAGGGCTCATTGAGCACAATGCCTTTCTCCCGAACATAAATCAGTGTATTGGCAGTACCGAGATCAATGGATAAATCGTTGGAAAATAAGCCTCGAAGGCGTTTGGGAATTAGCATGAAATGAATTACCTGGTGAGTCTATGTGAGTTGTCTTGGGTGGCCAGTAGACCTTTGCCGGATAAATAGTGTGTACTGAGAACCTGTAGATGGCAAAATGCTATTAACCCTATAAAAAAGACATTGCTTTAAAGTGGCTGATTAAACGCGACTTTACGTCGGTTTAAGGCAAAAAATCATAGGTGCAAACCCTTTTGCCCAGTGATCATTGGGTCAGTCCTTTGTTAAGTGCATTGTTAAGTGGCGAGACTCTATCAATGCCAGCGTTTTTCGGCAAGGGAGAAATCGCGTCTGGCGGGCTATTAAAGTGATTTTTATTGAGATTTTCATGGTTTTAGCGGTGAATGCAGCGAAAATACGCTAAAATTGCCAGCCTCAAAAACAGGCATACACAAACGGAGAATTTTCTTGGACGCAGAAGACATCCATAAACTCGCTCAGCTTGCACGCATCAATATCGATAATGAAATGATCGACGAGGTCGCTGCAAGCATTACCACTATTCTTGCTTTAGTAGACCAACTGCAAGCCGCCGACACCGAAGGCGTGGCGCCCATGTCCCACCCCATGGATGCCGTCCAGCGTTTGCGGGCTGACACCATCACCGAGCCCAATCAACGGGAGGCATTGCAGGCCAATGCCCCGGCGACGGCAGAGGGTTTATTTCTGGTTCCTAAAGTGATCGACTAAGGATTGACCCTGCATGCACAGCTTAACCATTGCCCAATTAATGCGCGGACTGCGTCAAAAACAATTCTCAAGCCTGGAACTGACTCAGCACTACCTCAATCGTATCAATACGCTGGACAGGCACTACAACAGCTATATCTCCGTTTGTGAGCAGCAAGCCTTAGAGCAGGCCCAGGCGGCAGACCGGCAACTGGCGGGCGGCACTGGCCCCAGTTTGTGCGGCATTCCCATTGCCCATAAAGATTTATTCTGCACCGAGGGTGTTCGCACCAGTTGCGGCTCCAAGATGCTCGACAATTTTGTGCCGCCCTACAGCGCAACCATTGTCGAGCACTGCCAGGCTGCGGGGGCGGTAATGCTCGGCAAAACCAATATGGACGAATTTGCCATGGGCTCCTCCAACGAAAACAGCTACTACGGTGCGGTAAACAACCCATGGCAGAGGGACTGTGTGCCGGGCGGCTCCTCCGGCGGCTCCGCCGCGGCAATGGCCGCGCAACTGGCGGCGGGCACCACTGCCAGCGATACCGGTGGCTCTATTCGCCAACCCGCCAGCTTTTGTGGCGTCACCGGCTTAAAGCCCACCTATGGCCGCGTCTCCCGCTGGGGCATGGTGGCTTACGCATCCAGCCTGGATCAAGCAGGGGCGATTACCAAAACCGCAGAAGATGCAGCACTGATGCTAAACGTGTTGGCGGGGTTTGACAGTAAAGATTCCACCAGCATTGACAAAGACACCCCTGACTACACCCAAACCCTGGATGATTCAATTGCCGATTTACGGATAGGCGTTCCGGCGGAATACTTTGGCGATGGCCTGGATGCTGAAGTGGCAAGTCTGGTGGAGGCGGCCATTAAGCAATTTGAAGCCCTGGGAGCCACAATCAAAGCGGTGTCATTACCCCATACGCAACTGGCAGTGCCGGCCTATTATGTGATTGCCCCTGCGGAATGCTCGGCCAACCTCTCCCGTTTTGATGGCGTGCGCTATGGCCATCGCTGTAAAGACCCTGAAAATTTGCAAGACCTCTACCAGCGCTCGCGGGCAGAAGGCTTTGGGGAAGAAGTAAAGCGCCGCATTATGGTGGGCGCCTATGCCCTATCCGCCGGTTACTACGATGCCTACTATCGCAAGGCCCAACAGGTGCGCCGCCTTATTAAACAAGACTACGATGCGGTGTTTGCTGAGGTCGACCTGATCGCCGGACCAACGGCACCCACTCCGGCCTTTGGCATTGGTGCAAAGACCCAAGACCCGGTATCCATGTACCTGGAAGATATATACACCCTGCCGACGAATCTTGCCGGTTTACCCGGCATTTCCATCCCCTGCGGACTGACTCAAACAGGCAAACCCGTGGGCTTACAGCTAACGGCTCACTACTTTGCAGAAGCACGGCTGTTAAATGCCGCTCACCGCTTTCAGCAAGAGACTGACTTTCATCAACTTACTGCTCCGGAGATCGCGTGATGGAATGGGAAACCGTGATCGGCCTTGAAGTCCACGTACAACTGGCCACACAAACGAAAATATTTTCCGGTGCCAGCACTGCCTTCGGTGCACAAGCCAACACCCAGGCCTGCGCCATTGATCTGGCCATGCCGGGCACCTTGCCCGTGGCGAATGCACAGGCATTCCGCTACGCCATTATGTTTGGCCTAGCCATTAATGCGGATATCAACCAACACTCTGTGTTTGAGCGTAAAAACTACTTCTACCCTGACCTACCCAAGGGCTATCAAACCACTCAACTGGATCAGCCCATTGTGGGTGCCGGTTATGTGGATATTGAGCGTGAGGACGGTAGCCGCAAGCGCATTCGCATTCACCATGCACATTTAGAAGAAGATGCAGGAAAATCCCTTCACGAAGGCCTCGGCGGGGAGTGCCAAGGCATGTCGGGTATCGATCTTAACCGTGCCGGCACGCCATTGATCGAAATTGTCTCCGAACCGGATATGCGCACTGCCGAAGAAGCAGTGGCCTATGCGAAAAAACTTCACTCCATTGTCACCTCCCTCGGCATTTGTGATGGCGAAATGTCTCAGGGCTCTATGCGCTTCGATGTTAATATTTCTGTGCGTGCAAAGGGCGAGGACAAACTCGGCACGCGCACCGAGACCAAAAACCTTAATTCCTTTAAATTTATGGAAGACGCCATCGCACTGGAGGTCCAGCGACAAATTGATGTCATTGAGGACGGCGGCCAAGTTGTGCAGCAAACCCGGCTTTATGACGGCGACCGCAAAACAGCCCGCGCCATGCGCTCCAAAGAAGACGCCAACGACTACCGTTACTTCCCCTGCCCGGATCTGCTCCCAGTGGTATTCGACAAGGCCTATATTGAAGAGATTCGCCAGCAGCTACCCGAACTGCCCGCCGCACGGCGCCAGCGTTTTATCGAACAATATGCTTTGTCCGAGTATGATGCCAAGGTATTGGGTGATGATGCCGCCACGGCGCAGTTTTTTGAAGCCTGCGTTAAACACGGCGAAGATGCAAAACTGGCGGCCAACTGGGTGATGGGTGAGCTCTCTGCCCGCTTAAATGCCAGCGATATCCGCATTACCCAAAGCCCGGTTTCTGCTGAGCAATTGGCCGGGGTTATCTCGCGCATTAAAGACAAGACCATCTCCAGCAAAATTGCCAAGCAGGTCTTTGAGGGCCTGTGGCAAGGCGAGGGACCATCGGCGGATGCCATTATCGAGGCCAAGGGCTTAAAACAGGTCTCCGATAGCGGCGCCCTGGCCGCGATGATCGATACAGTCATTGCCGACAACGCCACCCAAGTGGATAACTACCGCAAGGCGGATGCCGACAAGCGACCCAAGATGCTCGGCTATTTTGTGGGACAAATCATGAAAGCCTCAAAGGGACAGGCAAACCCACAAATGGTCAATCAATTACTGACTGAAAAGTTAAACACAATAATTGAAGGTTAACGATTTATGGCCTTAAAAAAAGACAAAGAAAAAGTGCTCGGCGAAGACTTTGACGATGAGCGCATCAAAAGCTTTCTCGACTTTGAAGCCTACGGCGATACTAACACTGACTACCATTTACTGGAAAAAGCCTATCGCGGAATGAAAGCCGATAACTTCTCCACCTTTGTTAAATTTTTTAGCGAGGCGGGCCGCGATATTAACGCCAAAAACCCACAGGGCCTAAGCGTTTTACAAGTGATTAAAAGCCATCGCCAGGGGGCAGATTATATCGAGGCCTTAAAAGCCTTTGGCGCCACTGAATAAAGGCAGGATACCAAACCCAGTGCCCCCCGTTAACACCCTCTACTCAGGCTTTCACTACTGCATAAAAGGCGCCGCTCTGCTGCTGCAACCGGGCATAAAGCGCTTTGTACTGGTGCCTTTGCTGGCGAATGTTGTGGTGTTTTTAGTGCTGACTTTTTTTCTGATTCAGTCTTTTACCACCGTAGAACACTGGTTTGCCGGGGCGCTGTCTGCCTGGTCATGGTTGACCTTTATCGCCAGCTTTATTGCCGCCTTTCTCACCGGCCTGGTATTTTTTTTACTGTTCGTTATCTACGGCTATAGCTTTAATATTATTACCAATATTATTGCAGCACCTTTTTACGGATTGCTCGCCGAGAAAATAGAACAAGCCATCACCCAAACTGATTTATCACCTGAGTCAATAGCACAGATTGCTGTGCGCACGCTTAAGCGCGAAATCATAAAGCTATGGTATTTTATCAGCCGCGGCATTATTGTTTTTTTTGGGCTGTTTATACTCTCGTTTATACCGCCGTTAAACTTATTGGTGCCGGTGTTAGCGCTGCTGTGGAGTGCCTGGGTATTAACCTTACAATATATTGATTACCCCGCCGACAACCATAAAATGCCCTTTCACAGCCTTCGCCAAACCTTAAAAAGCCATAAATACTCAACCACTGGTCTCGGCAGTACTATTATGTTGGGCAGTATGATTCCCGTAATCAATATTGTGGTTATGCCCGTTGCGGTTGCGGCAGGAACTCTGATGTGGGTGAATGAAATTGCTGGGAAAAAAACGTTGTTAGCCCAGCAATAGTAAACTTTTAGCTTCGACTTGCTGTCTTAGAGCCTCTTTTGATGAATGGGCATTTATTAACGTCTATGCCTTAACTCAAAGGCAAAACCCGCATAATTCAAACAATTATAGACTGCCGCCTTTGCAGGAATGACAGTCTATCAAAGGTTTCTTAAGCGTTATTAAAT
>JBCBZU010000071.1:0-7703 GCA_039815165.1 Pseudomonadota bacterium | reverse complement strand
GGTGTCATGATTGAACCTCGGTCAGTAAGCGTCAGCCAGACCAACAGTACCAACCAGGCAGTCTTTCAGCGCGCTCATACCGGTCAGAGTCAGACCCCGGTTGAACTCTATTCGCCCTATCAGTTTCAGCCCGGTGCCAAACTGTATCGGCGCAGTGGTTTGGATGTCGATGCGCCATCAACTGATCTGCTAACGGATTATTTTGGCTCCTCTGCCTATGATGTCAAAGACCTCAATGTTTCTGCCGATGGCAAACGCTTTGTGTTTGCGGCCCACGGCCCTCTTTCGCACCCCACCGACTATACCTGGAATCTCTATGAATATGACCTTGAGACCCAGCGTTTAAGGCGCATTATTGAGGATCATGCACTCGCCAATGCAGGCCACGACAGCAGCCCTGCCTATACACTCGATGGCCATATTGTGTTTTCTTCTGATCGTTCGTCGGGCAATCCTGCGAGCCCCGTTGTCAATACCTTACCGGATGAAGAATACTGCTATTTAGTGGAAAATGACGACAGACCCTCCTTGCTGCATTCGATGAGCACCAATGGTGAGAATATTGTTCAGCTCACTTACGGTAATCATCACGATACCAATACCACCACCATGAAGGATGGGCAAATCGCCTTTGTTCGCTGGTCCTACACCTACAGTATCGTTGACAATTGTGAGGCGCCTGCCAGTAGCCGATCGGCCTCTATTGATCTTTTAAAAGCGGCGGCGGCTTCTCCCTTTGGCATGGCCAGGCCTGAGTCCTGGAGCCATCAGCAAGCCTGTGAATATTCCGAAGGTAGCCCCATTGGCCAGATCAGTGTCAATAATCACTACCGCTTATTGCGCATTGACCACCAGAGTTTGGCTATCGATCAACTCTACAAAACCGTGACGCTTAACTCATCTGAAGAACAATTTATTTTTCTGGATCGCATCGTGCAGGCAGAAGACGGCCATTTGGTCGGTATCATCAAGCATAAATTTGCCGATTCCTTGGGTGGTAATCTGCTGCGCTTTAACAACCCCAGTCAAACCAGTGACAACAGGGTGTTTGGCAACCTTGCTCCACAGTCTTTAGTCGAGGGTGAGGTGGCACTCTATCCCGACCAATTATCGGCAAGGGGCTGGTACAGTGCAGTCTGGCCCTATCGTGATGGCAGCTCCCGCTTGTTAGTGAGCTGGTCTCAGTGCCTGACGGAAAATAATGGCGTTAATCGTTTCTGTGAAAACAGGGCAGCCAATGGCGATGGCCTTGCCAGTCAATACGGTATTTGGGTCTTGGACGAGCGCAATAATTCACGCTTGCCTATTTTACGTGCCAAGCCCGATACTGTTTACAATCATGTGGCCATGGCGCGTCCCCATCTAGGCCTCGAATTTCCCTACACACCGTACAATGACAATTTTGTTGATAACCCGGATAACACTCAGCTTGTCTGCAATTACCCGGACCCGGTCAATCGGGCCCCGCTTGCCAATGCGGGTGCGGATCAAACGGTGGTTCCGGGCCCGGTTACTCTGGATGGCTCTGCCAGTAGTGATCCCGACAGTGACGCAATTACCTACCTCTGGAGTATTATCAGCGCCCCTGCCGGTGAGATACCGAGTCTGTCGGATGCCACCAGCGCCAGGCCAAGTTTCGAGGTAAGCCAGGCAGGCAGCTATCAATACAGCCTAATCGTCAATGATGGCGAGTTGGACAGTGCGCCAGATCTGGTGTCCATCGTGGTGTCGGAATCTGCGGTCAACAAAGCGCCAATTGCCAATGCCGGTCAGGATCGCACAGGCCTGGTGGGCGTCAGCCTGAGCCTTGATGGAACCGCGAGTCGTGACCCTGACGGTGACCCGCTTCGCTACCAATGGTCAGTGATTACGCCTGGCGGTATTGAGCCCTCTGTGTTTTCCGGTGCCGCGACCGCGAATCCCGACATTACCCTGAATACTCCCGGAACCTATGTGGTGCAACTGGTGGTCAATGACGGTCAATTAGACAGCAGCCCGGATACCCTAAGCATTGTTATTAACAAGCCTAACCGCGCGCCCATCGCCGATGCCGGCACCAATCAACAGCTTGCGCTTGGCAGCAATGTACAACTCAATGGCTCTGGCAGCAGTGACCCGGATGGTGATGCCTTAAATTACCAATGGACGCTGGTCTCCAGTCCCAAGCCCCTTAGTCTCGCCAATGCCAATACCGTTACGCCCGGCTTGACGGTTAATGACTTCGGCACCTATGTTATTCAACTGGTGGTCAATGACGGCCAATTAAGCAGCGCTGCTGATACCGTGAGTTTACAAGTGAGTAATAAGCGCCCGGTGGCCGACGCAGGTGCCAACAGGTCATCGGTCATTAATCAAAGCACAGACTTTGATGGATCACAGAGTTATGACCCCGACGGTAGTGATATCACCTATCGCTGGACCCTGAGCGCGTTTCCTGCGGGCAGTCGCGCAAGCCTGGCGGGGGCCACCAGCGCAAACCCGTCTATTACTGCGGATGTTGAAGGGGATTATGTGCTCAGCTTAACGGTTAACGATGGTTCCCTCGACAGTCGTCCGGATACGGTCACCTTAACCGCCAGCAATACGCCCAATACGCCACCGCTTGCAGATGCCGGTAGCGATCAGCCGGTGTCGGTGGGCAATACCGTTACTTTAGACGGTTCTGGCAGTAGCGATGCCGACGGTGATGCGCTCGCCTATCAATGGACGGTGATTAGCCCGGCTGGCGTTAGTTTAAACAATGCCGAAACGGTTGCGCCCTCGCTCACCATTAGCGAATCTGCCACTTACACCATTCAGCTTGTGGTGAATGATGGCACCGTCGATAGTGCCCCGGATACGGTGCTGTTGCAGAACAACGTTAAACCTGTTGCCGATGCCGGTGACAATCAAACGCTGGCTGTGAATAGCCTGCTGACTCTTGATGGTTCTGGCAGTACCGACGCGGATGGCGATCCCCTTAGCTATTCATGGTCCCTAATTGCACAGCCCAGTGACAGTTCAGCCTTGCTGGACTCAGCGCAAGCAGTAAACCCCAGTTTTACAGTAGATGTGGAGGGCCGCTATACGGTTCAGCTTATCGTCAATGACGGCAAACAAGACAGTGACCCCGACACCCTGATCATTAGCACTTCAAACAGCGCACCCCTTGCCGATGCGGGCAATGATGTTAGCGTTAGCCTGGGCGGCAGTGTGGATTTGGACGGCAGCGCCAGCTACGATCCTGATGGCGATGACCTCCGCTACCAGTGGACCTTAAGCAGTGCACCCACGGGCAGTACCGCGACTCTGATTAACGACAGCAGCGCGACGCCAAGCCTCCAGGGGGTTGATGTATTTGGCGACTACGTCGTACAACTAATCGTTAATGATGGCAATCTCGACAGCCGTCCCGATACGGTGTTGGCGTCTTCAAACAACCTTCGCCCAGTGGCCAATGCTGGCGAGGATGCCGTCTACAACGTGGGGCAAGAGCTTAGCCTGGACGGCAGCGGCAGCTTTGACCCGGAGGGCAATGCGCTAAGCTATCGTTGGAGTTTGCTGTCTGTCCCCGAGGGGAGTGGCGCCGTGCTCAGTGATTCGACAAAGCCTGCTCCACGCTTCACCCCCGATATTGCCGGCCACTATGTCGCCCAATTAATCGTCAATGACGGCGACTTAAATAGCGAGCCAGATACCGTTACCCTCCAGGCTAGCGCACCCGTCTGTACGCCCGTGGGCGATGTCAATCTAAGGGGCTTGCCGGTATTGATTCGGGACTTTACCGCCGCCCACCCGGATTTTGAGGCAGGTATATTCACTCAGGACCTGGGCATAGTGGAACAAGATTTGGGCCCCGATGGTAAACCCGTTTACGCCCATGGTGGTGCAGGCACGGCGACCACAAACGGTGTCAATGCCTTTAATCAGTGGTATAACGATGTGGCCGGGGTTAATCTACCCATCCCCATCAGTCTCACCATGGCGCGCACGCAAGGCACAAATATTTGGACCTACGCCAATAATCGCTTCTTCCCCATCGACGACGATGTGATTGCGCCAGGTGTCGTGACTTGGGGCAATTCGCCCGAGGGCCAGGCTGAAGGCCTCGACCACAACTTCCACTTTACCCTGGAAGCCAACTTAGAGTTTTATTATCAGGGGGGTGAGACCTTTACCTTCAGCGGCGATGACGACTTATGGGTATATATCAATGGCAAGCTGGCCATTGATATCGGTGGCGTTCACTCTGTGCTTGAGACCACAATCTCTCTGGATGATATTGCCGATTACTTGGGTATTGTGCCCGGTAACACCTATACATTCGATCTGTTCTTTGCCGAGCGCAACACATCACAGTCTAACTTTAGTTTTCAAACCAGTATTAATTTAGATTGTGTTCAAGACTAAGTGATTGTCCCAGTTGTAGGTCTTTACCTTGATGCCATTGCTTATTTAAACCTAGGTTGAGATGCACAAAAGCCATTTTGCTCTTATGCGACGTTAAAAATGTACTCAATCGGTCATTTGTTAACTATAAACTGCCTCTTTCCGTGCAAAGGTCTCAGCTTGAATTTTCTAGGGTGAGAAAGCAATGGAAATATTTGTGCCTTTATGTTTTTCACTGGCCAAATCCAATGACCAGTGAAATTTGTTACACAGGCGTTTGACAATTGACAGGCCGATACCAAAGCCATCTTGGCTGTGACCCTCTCCACGCTCAAAGCAATCGAAGATGGTGGCAAGTTTTTCCTGGCTGATGCCGATGCCGGTATCTAACACGCACAGGCGCTGTGCAGAGATGCTTACCGTCACTTTACCCGCCTCTGTATACAACAAACTGTTGCGCAACACGTTGCCGATCAATACTGAGAGAACTTTTTCCGGTGCTTTAACCCGGCACTGGGCCTCGTGTTCGATAATGATGGGCACGTCTTTTTGTGCAGACATCAGCGATAATTTATCCGCCTCAGCACTGACAATATCGTTAACTAAAATGGAGGATTGCCTGGTTTCTAAAGACTCCTCGCGAGCCAGTATTAAAAAAAACTCGGTCAGTTCCTGCATATCTTTAGAGGCGCGATTTATTTTATCCAGCAATGGCGCCTGCGCATCGGTAGAAGACGTGCCCAGTAACTCACTTGCCATTTTAATCACGGTAATAGCGCTGCGCAGTTCGTGGCTGACATCCCGGGTAAAATTGCGTTCCCGTTCTACAAAATCTTGAATGCGCCCAGCCAGTTACCCAAAGGCTGTGGCAATGGTGGCAATATCTTTATCTTGCGCAAACAGTCGATTAGTGGATGAGAAAAAGGATTTATCAATCTGCAATAGATCTGTATGGCGAATTTTATCAGCCAGCTTAATCGCGGGTGATAACAGTTTTTTCGCGTAGCGATAGCTAAAAAATAGTGAAAGATATAAGACAATCAGCGCCAGTGCCAGGGGTAAAATACCAAAAAGCAGCACTAAACTGTCAACCCCACTGCGATTAAATAACATCAATAATTTTAAACCCTCGGCGTTTTCCGTCAGGTAGGCGACATTAAAATCTTGCAGGTGGTGATACTCGTGGTAGCCCGGCATCAATTGATGCGCAGCCGCCGGCAACAGGTGCTCATCCCGTGGCAATAAATACACGCGCAGGTTCTTGGTGCTTATCTGCGGCACGTCGCCATTTTCAGTAATAAGCTGCCAGAAATAATTGGCCTCCTGAGCTAGGGCCTCGCGTACCAAAATCTGTCTTAACAGTAAGTGAGTGAGTAAAATACCCAGAATAATGGCAACACCAATCAACAGGCCCTGAACAAGAAAGCGCTTGCGCAGCCGAAAAGAGTGGGGGTTTTGGCTGGGGGTGTCAGGCAACGATTTGGTAGCCATGGGTTTGGTGGGTTTTAATAAGCTTTTTAGTAAAAGGCTTGTCAATGGCTTTACGTAAAGCATACATATGACTGCGCAGGGTATCGCTGTCAGGCATAATTTCACCCCAGATATGCCGTTCAATTTCCGTGCGGCTGACCACAGAAGGCGACGACCGCATAAGCAGCGACAGTAACTTGAAGCCGATGGGGGTTAGGTTTAGCGATTGCCGTTGTCGGGTGACGGAGAGTGTCGACACGTCTACCTCCAGATCATCGACTCTCAGTCGCTGTGCGGCTACCTGATTGTGATAGCGTCGCAACAGGGACTGTACGCGAGCCGCCAGCTCTAACACGGAAAAGGGCTTTACCAAATAATCATCAGCACCGCAGTGTAAACCGGCTATTTTATCGTCGAGGGTATCGCGGGCGGTTAACATAATAATGGGAAGCTTAAGACCCAGAGTGTTGCGAAAGTGTTCGCACAGCGCCAGGCCATCGATGCCCGGTAAACTCAAGTCCAAAATAATCAGGTCGTACTGATTGTTTTCAATCAAGTGGGTGGTGACCAGTCCATCGCGGGCGTGGTCCATTATATGGCCCTGTGTTTCGAGATGGTTAACCACCATCTGCGCGATATCGAGATTATCTTCTACGACTAAAATGGAAGATCCCATAAACACCCTCTCTACATCTGCCATTATTTTGAGAATTTTAAGGGTGTTACGAGAACAGGATATACCTGGATGAGTCAATTGTTCGACGGAGGTAAAGGAACGAGTGGAGGGACTCATTATGACTGGGTTCGTTTCAAATGTTCTCGCACAGCATCTCAAACTTTCTACCAACGAGGGAGGTACCCGACTGGGTACACACCGTATCAATAAGGACGCATGTGGGTTCATGGTACACCCACGCACGAATGCACGCGTCGCAGCACGCGCACCTTCACGCTGCTTGGACCTATGATAGACTATACCACAAGCTTGAGCACAGAGTCGACACGTCAAAACAACATTGCACACGCCAAGCGTATTAGCACCATCCAGGCAGGGATGATGTGCCCCGAAGTTAGGTTCATATTACACGCAGTATACCTTGAGTATCCAGGAAACAAAACAGCCATTTACATAGTAGGGGGAAATCTCTTTTCGGGAGAGTTGTACAGAGTATGCACTATGCACCAGCAGGATAAAGTCTCAATCATTTCTCCCGGCATGCATGGTGGGCTGACACCTATTCTGTGAACTTTCCTTCCCTTCCCGAGGTGGAAATCGGCACAAGACATCCCCCCCCGCCAGTTATAAATATCCAGACTACAAATACATTGTGAAAAAATACGCGCACGCATTGTTATAATGATTGCCTCCAGACGAGTACTGATGAGTAGTAGGGAAAAAACCCTCCGCGCCCGATCGAATAAGAAGAAAAGGCAGCAAGCAGAACGAAATACCCATGAATGCGACGAAAAACGGGGAGCAAAAGCTGGAAGGAGCAAAAAGGTTGACACCCAGACTCTGAGGGCGAGGAGAAAACAAAGTAAAACCCCCCGCACCTTCTTTGATTCTCTCGGGATGTATGTATGCATGTGCGTTCGTCTGGATTGGGAGGACGATGCCTGTGGTGCTCTGTAAATAGGTGAACTACGAGTAGTATTATAGGCCCCACTAGATACTACATACATGCAATCAACCAAGCAGCAGATGTACTTTCAACCACTCCAGGAACTACATCATGTAGTTTTTTGTTCGACAACGAACGCGAAGCCAGCCAATGAGTTTTTTACGTGGTGTGAAAGGATAATGATTGCTTCGCGACGATGAACGAGACGTCATCGGAAGGCGCGCATGGTCGTGATGATGACTC
>JBCBZU010000473.1:0-1985 GCA_039815165.1 Pseudomonadota bacterium | reverse complement strand
GTCGCCAATATCATCGGCCTCCGCAACACCCTGGTGCGCCTGCGCACCTACTGCCTAGAGGAGCAGGACGCCAGCAATGCCAAAATCGCTCGATTGATCCAGCAGCTAGGGTTTGAGAGTGGAACAACGCAGTCGAGGTCGGCCGACGCAAGAAAAAAATTAACGGTCTCCACTTTCCCGATGAAAATATATCTGATCAATAATCAATCACAATAAAATTTTTTGCTTTTTTTTTAATCGTTTTATATGTATTTACTAAAAATCGAGTGAATAACCTTACTTTTTTATTGACATTCAAAATCACTTTCCTGTAACGTCCATTTCGCATTATCTGGATTGTTCTTGCAAAGCACTTTATGAAAAGTATTTGTATGAAAAGTACTTGTATAAAAAGCACTTTATAAAAACCAATCCGCAACACACTTTTTAAAACAGTTCTTTGAAATAAAAAATTAACAACCACCGGCCATAGGGACATGACATGTACCGTTTTCTACCCGCCTTACCCACTACACTGATCCTTGTTGCAGCAAGCTGCTTATCGCTATTCAGCCTCCACAGCCACAGCCAAGGCGTGCAAACCGCAAACCAAGTAGGCAACACCCCCGCGCAGTTTGACGTAAGCTATGGCGGTGCGGCGTCCTACAAAGTGCCGCTGAATGTGCCCGTGGGGGCGGCGGGCTTACAGCCGGCGATCTCCCTTAACTACAACAGCCAGTATGGCAACGGCGTGATGGGCCTGGGCTGGCAATTGGCCACCGGCCTCGCCCGCATTGAAGAATGCTACAAGCGCATGACCAGTCAACGCATTTACTGCCTAAACGGCGAAGAGCTGGTCCCCATCGACACCGGTCACTACCGCACAGAAATCGATTCCGGCATCCTGGTGGAAACCGTCAGCGCCAGTCAATTTAAACTGCACTACGAAAACGGCACCATTAAAACCTTAACCCGCCAGCTTAGCTCACCCAATGTCTATTTAGAGGTCAGTCACAGGCAACGCGGTGGCGCATCCTACTCCGTGAATTGGTCAGTCAACACCACCAATCGCGAAGCCCTGGTCAATACCATCACCTACCAGGGCAACACCATCCGCTTTATTTACCAAAGCCGTAAAGATATCCGCAAAGCCTACTGGCTGGGCGCCCCGCGCAACCGCACCCGGCGCTTGCAGACAGTGGTGGCCGAGGTAGAAGGCCAACAATATCGCCAATACCACGTGATATATAATTACGACAAGGTGTCGGGCTTTTCCAAAGTTAGCCATATACAAGAATGCGATGCCAATGGCGATTGCTTGCGGCCTTTAAGTTTTACCTGGAGTGGCAGTGGGAGTAGGGGCCTGGCCAACAGTAAAATCCGTTTGTCTGGAAGGGCCTACGGCATGGCCGATCTCAACAATGACGGTCGAGAAGATTTTGTCAGTACCCCCCTTACGCATGCAGCCGAGCGCTTGGACCAAAGCTTGACCGTCTACGCCGATATTAACGGCGACGGCATCGACGATAGCATCTACCAACACCTACGTCACTTTCGCGACAACGAACGAAAAGCAACGGTTTACTACCAACTCAACGGCAGCTCTCATCCCCTGGCCCTCACTGCAAAAACAAACCAGGGCAATTACACTCTGAACACTGGCGAATTCAATGGTGACGGAATTGCCGATATCTTGCTGGACGATCAGCTATACTTGGGTGGACCCACAGGACGAGTCGGTGCGAGGGCGAGCATACCAGCCATACCCAAATACTTAAGCTCCTATGACGGGAGGCAGGTGACGTGCCATCAGATGATCGTGGGCGACTTTAACGGCGATCGGTTAACCGACCTACTGTATATCAACTCTTGTATCTTAAAAATCCTTCATAATACGTCTTAGCTTGCCAGCCTGTTGAGTCTGAAGGCCTTGAGCCTGTGGGTCAGTCGAAGGCGGCAAGCATAGCTCTTAACAATCCGAACAGTTACTTAGGCCATTGAGCCTG
>JBCBZU010000101.1:0-6769 GCA_039815165.1 Pseudomonadota bacterium | reverse complement strand
CGCCAATTCGCTTGGAGACGATAATAAGGATGTTGATCAATTGCAGTCAATGGCGTTTAACAATGGCCTTTGGGGACAGTTTTTTCCCCAAAAATGGGGCGGAACCCTACACAAGCTGCAGGATTATTTGCTAATCGGCTATGAAGAGGGAAGAACAGAATTTGCGCCCACTATTTTTGGTGGCCTGGCCACTGTCGATGCCTACATGCTGGAACACTATGGTTCTGGCTTTATTCACCAACAGTTTTTACAGCCCCTAAGTGAAGCTAAAGTCAGCTCAGCGTATGCAATGACAGAGCCGGACCAGCCGGGTTCTATACCCGCCACGCTGTGTTCTACCGCCACATTCCAAAATGGCCAGTGGGTAATCAACGGCCGCAAATGGTTTATCTGTAATGCCCGCAAAGCCGATTACGTCACTATTCTCACCTGCACGGACAAACAGGCGCCCCTGTCTGAACGCTTTACCCTATTTGTTGTTCCGTGTGCGACCAGGGGCTGCAATATGGTCAGCGCTAATCCTGTATTTGGTCGTTTTTTGGGTCAGGGAGAATATTGCTTTGACAATCTACACATAGAGGATAAATACCGCTTGGGTGAGCTTGGTCAAGGCCTGGAGATCATGCAAAGCCGGGTAACGCTGGGGCGACTGATGCGCGCCATTCACTGGCTCGGTTTAGCGGACCGTTGTTTGGAATTATCCTACCAACGCATACACAGTCAAAAAGGTCAGATCGCGCGGCTTAAAGACAAGCAGTTAATTAAACAGCATATCTTTGACAGTTATGCTGCTATTGAATCCGCAAAACTGTTGCTAAAAAACTGTGCCGAACAATACGATAATCATGAGGTGGATGCATCGTTTATCAATATGACAAAAGTAGTCGCTGCCAAAGCCCTGTGTAAAGCCGCAGATAGTGCCCTACAAATTTATGGCGCCGAAGGTGTAAGCAATCAGACTCCCATTGCGTCAATTTATCAAGTCGCGAGAACCACACGTATTCTCGATGGAGCCGATGAGGCTTTGATAAACGCAGTGGGTAGTGAACTGATTCGCAAGCATGCACACATAAATCCCGCTGACGCTTTTAAATACCAGGTATAAAACGGTATCGGCAAATACTGTCCGCCAGGAAAAAACCCAATCATTCCGCCAGAGATATCGCTATGACTGTGTCTGTACTATTGCTTTCCTGTAAGCTCGTCGCACTATTGCCAAGGCCAACAATCAGGCTTGCTAAAAAAGTAATACCTCTGAGTTTTCAAGAATAATGGACTGCACTAATACTAGCGATGGGTTAACGCAGGGCGCGCTTACTCGCAAGCGGTCGCAACATTTATTACAGGGTTTACTCAACAGAGTTGTTAGCATTGATGCTCAGTGTACTCACAACCATTTCCCCTTATATTCAACCAACACTGATAATAATTGGATACTCTCCAAAGGCGGGTCGTGGACGGGTGGTTTTTGGGCGGGGTGCTGGTGGTTGCGCTCATTGATCACGGGCGCTACCGACGATGAGAAAAAGGCACTGACAATTTGCCAGCACCTCAACGGTAAACTGACCGCTGACACGATCAATCGCAGCATGATTTTTTGGTATGCAACGGCACTGGGTGCGCAGCTTGCCTATAGCCCTTATGCCAAGCAACTCGCCACGCAGGCAGCCAGTTATTTGGTGCTCAGCTATAACGCTAAGTTAGGTTTCGTACCGGCAGGAACCGCGATGGGCGGGGGCCGTAACGGTCACTCAAGTCTGGTGATTGATTGCTTGTCACCACTAATACAGTTGTGTATGTACTCAAATAACCATCGAGCAGAATCTATCGCACACAATCATTTAACATCGGCAATTAATCTGAATTTATCCGCTGACGGGGCCTGGAGTAGCCACCGATATTACGATGGCCAACAATTTGTTAGCGCCTCGCCTTACGGACACTGGGCCAGGGGCCAGGCCTGGGGACTATTGGGTCTGGCCAGAGCCGCTTTTTATTGGGGTGATCCCTACACGGGCTATGCGCTAAAAGCACTGGATTATTGGTCCGTTTTTATGCAGGGTGAACTTGCCGTCGATAAGCTGAGCGCCTGGAACAATCAGCCCTATGACCCTTCTGCCATGTTAATTGTTGCTCTGTCCTGTGCCATTCTTGCCACTGTCAGTGCCAATCCTCGGTTTACTCGATGCTTTAAGCAGTATTTGTCGGCAGTGGTCAACAGTGAGTATTTTGTAGAACGCCCCCAAGGCGATAGTATTTTTTACGGGTCAAACGCCAACATTGCCAAAGACAAAAAAGCGATGCTGGAAACCAGCTGGGGGCTCTATTTGTTAATGCTGTGCCTTGCTATTGAGCTAAATTGTATTAGTCCCGTCTATAGTTAGCTGGCCCTAAAAAACCCTCCCCGGCCAAAGTGGCTGATGGTCTGTGCGGTAAAGCAAAAATGACCTTAATCGATGCCTGGTTCTCGTTCAAAGATTGATGGCGATCACACTTGGAGGTTTTGCTTGCGATAATGATTATCTTTGCATATCAATTCTGTGTTGTAATTAGGCTCAGTTTACGGTGCTCATTCAGCTAAACAATAAGTATTACAAGTAATCTTTACCCCGGATAATTGCTTTTTCGACGACCACTGCTTTTTCGACTACCACTGCGGCGCTGTCGGTAAACAGGCGTTAACAGCTACACACGCTGTACTTAGAGTCATACATAAACCAATTCACCCTTGCCGTTTACCTGCATGGGACTTGTTAGTAGATCCCATGATAATGCCCAGGCATATTGTTGCTGCCTGGACAAGTGTTCAGCAAACAGCTTCGATCATTCTGGCATGATGATGCACCTCTCACCTTCGGGAAGGCGTCTACCGTGAGTTGATTATACCGGTGAATTGAGCAAGTGCCGCCCAAAATCTGTGACTTTCCCTCCCCGTCAAAACAAGGTGGTGAGGGTTAAATTGAATAAAGACTTGAGGTGCAATCATGAAAGCCTGGTTAATAGTGGGCCTGTTTTTCGCGGCGTTGATCGCAAACGCTCAAACGCGGGATGGGGACGATGAAACGCCGAACACTCGAACAATACCGGTCGACTCGATTGCAAGCTTGCAGTCGGCTATAAACAAGGCCAAAGCCGGTGATCGAATCGTTTTGGCAGATGGGGTTTACACTACCTCTGACTACATTGAGGTCAAAGGGCGTATGGGGACGGCGGCCAGGCCAATAATCATTAAAGCACAATCCATACTGGGTGTTGAGATTAACGGTAGCCATGGGTTTCTACTTAGAAGCGGGTCCACCCACGTTACCATTAAAGGCTTTAAGTTCAAGAACAACGGCGGCACCAATGTCGTTTTGGGCGGAAAGTTCAACCGCTTTACACGTAACTACTTTGACGCTCAGGGCAATGGTGATGACCTTACGATTCGTGCCTCTGATACCGAGGTATCCTACAACGAGTTTGATGGGGTGGGCGCTACGAGAGGCGGACAAATGATCACGGTAGCGGCAAATCAATCCAATATTACCGCGGAACGAGTTTGGATTCACCACAATTACTTCCATGACCAACCAGTGATAAAAAATGGGACTGAAGCCATTAAGTTTGGTATCGATGGCTTGGTATTTGGCTACGGTCTGGTTGAACATAATCTATTTGAAAGCGTTAAAGGGGATGGCGAAACGATTTCAAACAAATGGCATGGACAAACCCTCCGTTACAATACCTTTATTGATTCTAAGACACTTACTCTGCGAAAAGGCGATGACAATAAGGTATATGGTAATTATTTTAAGAATACCGGGCCCATACGCGTTTATGGTGAACGTCAGCAGGTATTCTCGAACTATCTTGATACCGTCGGTGTTGGTTCATCCGTCGGGGCCATCGAAATGGGCAATGGCGACGACACTCATACCACACCTGATCAAAGCATTGTTGCGTATAATACAATAGTTAACTCCCCTATATGTTATCGAGGTGGTACAAACAGCTTGGGCGCCAAAAATATTACATTCGCCAATAACATTTTGTATAACTGCGATAGGGCCGTAGTTATCGGGAAGACCAATTTATATACCAATCCCGCTTGGGAAGGCAATATCATATGGAAAAGCCCTCCTGGCTCCATACCGAGTTTTGGGTATAAGGAAGTCGATCCAATGCTGGTTGAGGATGCCGACGGGGTTTATCGTATACAATCTGACAGTAGTCCTGCCATAAATGCTGGCTTGGGTTCATATTTGTTTGTCGATACGGATATGGACGGTCAGCCTCGAAATGATGGTGTTTTGGATGTTGGGGCCGATGAATTTTCCAGTGCCCCCATTGTCGCTAAAATACTGACAGCTAAGGATGTGGGTCCTTTTGCTGATTTAGATGTTGATCCCGTTGATCCTGTTGATCCCGTTGATCCTGTTGATCCTGTTGATCCTGTTGATCCCGTTGACCCTGATGTCGATGTTATTGATGAATTCTCCGGGCCTTCAGTTGTGACGGCAGGTTCAACGATTAACCTGAGCTTTGGTTACCAAGCCTCTGAACGACGAGATGTTTTGCTCAGATTGGAAACAAGTGTAGGTAACAGCGTTACCGCCGTGGCAAGGAAAACAATAACGGTTGCGGCAGGGTCTGCTAACATAAGTGAGCCTATCACTATCGATGTCGATGCCACCCCGGGTGGTAAATATTGGTGGCAAGCCGTATTGACTACGGAGGACGGCGGTTGGGATGAAAAATTAGACCTGGTCCGCCAACAAAATGTAACTGTGCTCGCTGCTGTCAACAACTCGGCACCGGTCTTTAACAGTGCGACGTTTAGCACGGCGGATGCGACCGTCGGCATTGCCTATAACGCGAGCATTGCCAATGAAGCAAGCGATGCCGATGGCGATACACTCGTCTATAGCCTTGAGTCAGATTCGTCTTGGCTTACTGTAAGCGGTAGTGGCGAGTTATCCGGCACGCCGAGTGCAGCGGCAAGCCCGGATACTTTCCAGATTAAAGTGGTTGACGGCCGCGGCGGCGAAGCAACAGCGACCTTAACCATTGACGTAATAGATACAGATGCAGGGGGAGACCGAGACCCTGGCGGAAGTGGCGGTTCTTCCGATGATGATTCCTCCGATGATGACTCTTCCGGTGGTTCGACTGGCGCAGTGTTAATAATCGGCTTATTTGTGCTGTTGATTGCCCGGCGGCGCCTGGCAAGACAGAGTCAATAAAATAGCGTTGAGCATGGTTTAAACCCGCTATTATTTATGGTTTTGTTGCCCTGGCCTGTGTAAGTTGCACAGGCTGTTTATAATCGCCTTGCGCCAATAAACCGCTGACTTTGCAAGGCTGCAACAAACACTGAGGATTTTGCCTGAGGTTGAAAGTGTCGATACTTGTTATCCTCAATGCACATCCTCAACGCACATCCTCTTCAAAGCATATCACCTGCCAAAAAAATCGACCACCCCTGTATTTGCACGTTTTGAATTTAGATTTTAAAGCCGCTTAATGACTTCTTCGCTCCCCTGTCTTTGATTTATTTGAAACAATGCTATGGCAACCCGCTTGATAGACTATTTTGGTCTATTGATTTCCTCGGCAAATCAATAAGAGTTGCCCGGGCAGCATTCTACTTTAGTCGATGGCAGTGCCTTAAGTGTTTTATCATTTCAGCCTTCAACAGTCTTGACTTTGGTTTAAAAATTGATCGAGGTCACAGTTATAGATTTTCCTTGCGAGAATGATTATGTATTTATACCAATAGTGTGCTGTAATTGATGACATTCTACAGCGTTCACGCAGTTTGAGAATAAATAGAATAAATACTGGCAAGTAATCTTTATATCGGAATTGCCCTTCCGAAAACAACGACCGGGATCATCTAAAAACAGATATAACCCCTGTATTTAGAGCCATAATAACCAGATTTCAGTTTTGTTGCTTGTTTGCTTGCTTAACATTGATACACATGGCTAATTGTCGGTATCGCATACGGATCAACATTACTTTTCGGTAGTACAGGATAATGGTAAAGCGTAAATTTCCCCCGTGCGGAAAGGCTGTTACCGTGAGCCGCTTAGTCCAGTAAATAAGTGAATTTAAGAAACACTGATCAAAACCTGTAACCCTGCCTGTTAAAACCGGTTGGGGTTTAACTTATACAAAGACTTTAAAAAACCAGAGGTGAAGTCATGAAGGCATGGTTGTTAATGGGTTTATTTTTTGCGGCCCTATCCGCGTCTTTACTATCAAACGCCGATACGCGGGACGGTGACGATGAAGAGCCCGATACTCGAACAATTCATGTCAACTCGATTGCTACTTTGCAGTTGGCTATAGACAGGGCCAGAGCCGGCGATACTATTATTTTGGAGAACGGAAAGTATACCACCTCCGAGTTCATTCAGGTTGTCCGGCGTAATGGAACACAACAAAAGCCGATAATCATTCGAGCGCAATCCATACTTGGGGTTGAGATTCATGGCACTCATGGATTTAGCCTGAGGTCAAGCAATCACGTTACCATTAAGGGTTTTAAGTTCAAGCACGAACGCGGCCACAATATCATTCAAAATGGATTATTTAACCGCTACACACGCAATTACTTCGATGGCTATGGCGTTGGCGATGATGTTACGGTTCGCGGCTCTAACAGTGAGGTCTCCTACAATAAATTCACCTGGACCAGTAGTGGATTAGCCAGAGAAGGCGGAGAAATGGTCCATATACTTGAAACCGCAGGTCTTAAAGCAGCCACTGACGTCAAGGTTTTTCG
>JBCBZU010000168.1:0-5358 GCA_039815165.1 Pseudomonadota bacterium | reverse complement strand
GTGACTACTCGGGTGTTTTCGCTTCTTTCTCTGGAAGAAAATTGTCTCCTCGGCTTGCTCCGAGTTTTCAAGAAGTGCCTTTCATGCTAAAAGAGAGATCTAAGGTTTCGGAGTTATAAGATCTTAACCCCACCAATGAACATTTGTTCGATGTTGCCTTCGAGCGTTTCACCCAGCCAGGGCGAATTATAACTTTTGGAGCACAGGGTTTCGCGGGTGATGGGCGTTTTGCCTTGCGTATCAAAGAGGAACGCTTCAAAAAAAGAGCCTTCTGTAAGAAAGGGAGGATTCATTTTTAGAAGTTTTCGAGGCGCGTGGGACATGGCTTGAACCAGCTGAGCCCAATTTAGTTTTCCGGGTTTGATGAGCTGGGTATAGATCGCAGGCAACGCGGTTTCCAGGCCGGTTACGCCGAAAGGAGACTGGCCAAAGTCCAGATTTTTTTCAAAATCGGTGTGGGGGGCATGACCGGTGGCGATCATGTCCAAGGTGCCATCTTTCAATCCTTCGAGGAGTGCTTCCTGGTCTTCTGCGGCACGTAAGGGGGGCATCATTTTGAAGCGGGTGTGGTAGCCTTCCAAATGTGTATGGTTGAGTAACAAATGATGTGGCGTGGTTTCTGCAGTTACCGCTGGAAAAGATTTTTCCCAACAGTTCGTCAGAGCTGATATGCCCAGTAATCTCTCCCAGGGCTAACTGTGATTGTTTTAGTTCTTCCGCCAGTAGCTCTCCAGCGCCCTTGTTTAATTGTTGTAAAGCTTGATCGATAGCCTCTTTGGCTTGCCCTAAGGCCTCCAGGTGACGGCGGCGTGCTGTAAAATTGCCCTCACTGGTCTGTTGATAGCCAATGGTGGATTTTAAGTGTTCACAGAGTAAATCGAGGCCTTGCCCGGTTTTGGCTGACAGCGTGAGTTGGGGTATAGCGCTCGGTGTTGGAGGGCGCGAGGGTTCAGGGTTGAGATCAGATTTATTGTAAATAATCGTTATTTTTGAATAATCGACTCTATTTTCTGCTTTTTCATGGCTAAATCCCGGAAGAAGCGTCTCTAAACGGTGTTTATCAATAGGCTTAACTTGGCTTTCGGAGCCATCGATTACCACTAAAATTTGGTCCGCTTTTGCAATTTCCTGCCACGCACGCGCCATGCCCATTCGCTCGACAGTATCGCCGCCTTCTCTTAATCCAGCCGTATCAATAATATGCAGAGGCAGATCATCTAGCATAATATGTTCTCGCAGTATGTCACGGGTGGTGCCGGGAATATCGGTCACAATGGCCGATTGTCGACCAGATAAGGCATTTAGCAGGCTCGATTTACCCGCATTGGGTTTGCCGGCTATGACAATAGTCATTCCCTCTCGACGAATAACGCCTTGCCTGGCTTGTTCAATAATGCTGTTAATTTGCTGTGAACAGCTTTGAACTCCGTCTAATAAGGTTGTATCTTGCAAAAAATCAATTTCTTCTTCTGGGAAGTCGATAGCCGCCTCGGTGTAGATACGTAGCTGTGTAAGTTGTTCTATTAGTTTGGCAATCTGTTCAGAAAAAACCCCTTGCAGAGAATGTACGGCATTGCGAGCGGCTTGCTCACTGTTTGCATTAATTAAGTCAGCAATAGCCTCAGCTTGAGTCAAATCCATTTTATCGTTGATAAAGGCCCGTTCTGAAAATTCCCCCGGTTTTGCGATTCGCACGCCGTCAATGGAGCAAAGTGCCTTTAATAAACTGTCCATTACCACTGGACCTCCATGGCCCTGTAGCTCAAGCACATCTTCACCGGTAAAGGAGTGAGGGGCGGGAAACAGCAAGATTAAGCCACGGTCGATGAGCTCTCCAGACGTAGGGTGGAAGAAGTCTCCATAGTGAGCATGGCGAGGTTTTAGTGCCTTTTGGCTAATTTGAGCGGCCAATTCGATACTTTTGGGCCCCGATAGCCTCACAATGCCGATACTACCGCGACCGGGGGCAGTGGCAATTGCAGCGATGGTATCTCCTGTCTGGCTAAGATTCACCCCTTCACCTTAGTTGAGCGCTCTTAGCACGGTGAGCATATATCGATTAAACAGCCGTTAGGGTCTTTGACCAAAAAACGACGTTGGCCGTAAAATTCATCGCGGGGTTCCTGAACAATGGGGATGTTTAAAGACTGCGCTTTTTTATAGACGGCATCCACATCGTCGACGACAAAGGTGACATACATGCCAGTGGGTGAATGCTGATATTCCTCTGGAATAAGGGCATGATTTTTTTGAATAATGCCGTATTCAATGGCGGGGTCGTTAGGGCTACAGAGTTGGATGTACCAATCGCTATCGTATTTGACCTGTAAACCCAAGAGTTGAATGTAGAATGCCTTGCTGGTTTGCAAGTTGTCAGAACATATATTGCTTAGTATTCTCACAATCTTGTCTCTCCCATGGTTGACTAGGGCTCGGCTTCAATTTTTCGAGTAATAATGTATTGCTGGATAATGGATAGCGTATTATTGGTTACCCAATAAACCACCAAACCCGCAGGGAACCATAAAAACAGGAAGGTGAAGGCTACTGGCATCCACTGCATAATTTTCGCTTGCATTGGATCTGGCGGTGTTGGGTTCAGCTTTTGCTGGATAAACATGGTCGCCCCCATGAGCAGCGGCAGTATAAAGTAAGGATCCATAACGGAGAGATCGCTTATCCATAAGATGAAGGGGGCATGGCGAATTTCAACACTTTCCATCAATACCCAGTAGAGTGCAATAAACACAGGCATCTGGATTAAAATGGGCAAGCAACCACCCATAGGATTGACCTTTTCAGTTTTATAGAGCTTCATCATCTCTTGGGACATTTTTTGGCGGTCGTCCCCAAAACGGTCTTTAATCTCCTGCATTTTAGGAGACACCTTACGCATCTTGGCCATAGACTTATAGCTCAAGGCGGATGGGTAGAAAAATATTGCTTTGATAATAATTGTTAGAGCAATAATTGACCATCCCCAGTTGCCAATATAGCTGTGCAGGAAGTCCAATAAATGGAATAGGGGTTTGGCAATCCACCATAGTAAACCAAAGTCGATGGTCAGATCCAAGTGCTCTGCAATATCTTCTAAGCGATCAATATCTTTAGGGCCAACATAAAACTGTGCTTTAAATTCCCCTTGGCTGCCTGCTGAAATGGTTTTTTGTGGGCCAATAAACCCCATAAGATACATATCCTTAGAGCTAAGCTTTCTTAGAAAGAAGCCATTGGTATCCTCTTGACTCGGTATCCAGGCACCGGTGAAATAGTGTTGCACCATTGCAACCCAACCGCCTTGACGGGAGAATTCATGTGTTTTGTCGGCGAGATCATCGAAACCAAGCTTTTTATAGTTTTCTTCATTGGTGGAGGTTGCAGCACCTACGTAGGGGTTAACACCAAATCCTGAATCTGCGGCCGCGGGAGGCTGGTGGCTATCCCGCTTAATTTGGCCGTAGACATTGCCCTGCCAGGTAGATGCGCTTTGATTATCGATAATGTAGTGGATTTTGATTAAGTAGCTATTTCGCTCAAAGTGGAAATGTTTGATAATGTTTACGTCATTTTGAACAAACTGTAGCTCTACAACCAGCTCATCCTCTCCCTCTTCTAGGGTATAGGAGGACTGAGCGGCAGAGAAGCTTGGCCGACCCTCTGCGGTGTCTGTACCGTTGGCTCCTACTAAACCACTTTGCGCTATATAGGTAGTGACCGGCGTTCGATCCAACAGCTTAAAGCCCTGCTCACCATCGAGCGTAACCTTGTATTGTGGCAATACCACTTTGACAATATCGCCGCCATAGCGATCGATGAGTATGTCCAGGGTATCCGTAGTGACAGAGATGAGTTGTTCATTGGTATTGGCTTTACCGGTATTGCGGGTGTTATTGACAGAGGGTATGGCACTGTTTTCTGGGCTTGGTGCTATGGCGAGGTCTGGCGAACTAATTTCATCCTTAGCTGTTTCGGGAATTGTGGGTGACTCAGTAGATACTGGGGCAGGGATTTCAACAGAAATAGTGCTTGGAGCATTTTCTGCTCTTAATGCCTGCCTTTGGTCTTGAAATTCATTCCACCGAAAAAGAAGCACTAAAGAAATGACTAACATTCCCCCAATATATGCTGTTCTTTGCCAATCCATCTTTTGGTTTACCATCTGTTGTTATCGCTTAGCTGTTAAGTACTATGTGAAGATTGAGAGTGTTTTTACTCATGGCTGTGTTTGGCGCTTTTTCTCTTTAATTTCATGTGTGGGTACCGGATCAATTCCCCCTTCATGCCACGGGTGGCATTTGCGTAAGCGGTTTAGGGTCAGCCAAGTGCCGCGAAAGAAGCCCGATGTTTCATAAGCCTCGATGGCATAGTGTGAACAACTGGGGTAAAAACGGCACTGATGACCTACCCAAGGGCTTAGTAGCCATTGATAAGCGCGCAATAACCCAACGGTAAAGGTGCTCGCTAGGCCTTTTTTCTTTTTGCTTGCTTTGTGTTTTGTTGCAGGCTTTTTTGCAGATTTTGCCATAAGAGATTCATCGTTGCTTGTAGATCAGAGTGACTGAGTTGATCCATCCCTTTTCGGGCCAGCACTATAGCATCTATTGCTGGCAGTTGGTGCTGCCAGGAGCGAAAATTTTCTCGAATTAAGCGCTTAATGCGGTTGCGAGAAACCGCTTTACGGACATGCTTTTTAGCAATTATTAAACCGAGACGTGGCACGCCTTTATTATTGCTTCTCGCCAGAATAAGACAGTGGCGGTGGGAGCCTCGCCATTGAACCTTGGCAAAGACATGGTCGAAGTGTTCTGCGTTTAGCAGCCGCTGACTTTTAGAGAAGGTAAGTGGCTTGCTGCACCCGGTTAACTGCTTATCGCAACAGACCACGAAAAATACCTATGGTTAAGAAAAGCACTTGGTTTTTCTTAAGAAAGTGACTGGCCCCCTAATTAAGCAGCGAGAACCTTACGGCCCTTCGCGCGGCGACGAGCGAGTATTTTACGGCCATTTTTAGTGGCCATACGAGCGCGGAAACCATGTGCACGTTTACGCTTCAAAACACTGGGTTGGAATGTTCTTTTCATACTGGCTACCTGTTTTACCTATTAATATATGCCGACCATTGCTTTAGATCGCTTCAGGTGGAAAGTGCGCGCTTATTTAAGTCAGTCGCGCCAAAAAAAGAGCAGGGATTCTAAAGAATATTAGTATCAAAAGCAATCTAAAAAATTATTTTAAAATTATCTCGTTTTTAGATGGTCCTTGATATTAAAGTCTTTTTTGCTTGGATCTACAGATTAAGCACCCGTTTTGATCAAGTTATACACATGTTTAGTCTCGCGACGTTTCGCGAACGGAAGT
>JBCBZU010000286.1:0-3682 GCA_039815165.1 Pseudomonadota bacterium | reverse complement strand
GCTGTTTTTTTGACCAGGCGATCCAGATCAGTAAAGGCAAGAGCAGGACAATCAATAAAAGACCCTCCCAAAAACTCAATTGAGCATCCCAAAGAAACCAGCCAGCGATGGCCATAACCACCATCATTATCACAAATTCCTGTTTGAGAATATGGCCCTTGATGGGAATTGGGGCGATTAAAGCCGTTATCCCCAGCACCAAGCCAATATTTGCCAGGTTGGAACCGAGCGCATTGCCCACGGCCAACTCCCCGGCACCTTGCAAGGATGAGCTAATGGAGACAATGGCCTCTGGTGCTGAGGTGCCAAAGGCGACAACCGTTAATCCAATTAATAATTTGGATATACCGAGTTTTCCCGCAATGGTTGCGCTACCCTCAATAAAGCGGTCCGCGCTCCACACGAGCCCGATGAAACCAAGTAGAATGGCAACCCAGGGTAATATAGTGTCTAACATCTTAATTCAGCCCCTGTTCAGCTTATGGTGATTACTCTAACCTGTGCAAATCTGTGCCGCAGTAGTGGGCTTGGTTATCGCCTGTGTGCTTTGCCCTTTGAGTAGGCGGATGCAGATGGTATAGTTTGCGTCCTTTGCTGTCAGCAAAAAAGTGCATTTTTAGTGATGCTCTATTCAATTTTTCTGGAGACAACTATGATCAGATACATTCTTTCGCCGGTATTATGGTGTGCTTTGTGGTTGGCGCCATTGCTTCAGGCGGACGTTAAGGTCATTGAACAAGCCTTTGAAGATGGCCCCTACAAGGTCATTCAGGACACCACAGCGAAAGTCTTGCAAGCCATCGATGAGGGTCCAGACCCCGTCAAAGAACCTGAAAAATTTGTTGAGCAGCTCTCATTAATTCTCGATTCTGTGGTTGCCTTTGACTATATTGCCAAAGGTGTTATGGGCACCTATGCAAAACAGGCCTCTAAAGAGCAGGTTAAACAATTTGCCAGCGCCTTTAAACTCGGCCTGGTAAACACCTATGGTAAGGGTATGGCTAACTTTAGTGACTTTGAGGTCAAAGTACTCGTGCCCGAAGAGCCCATTGGTGACAAGAAACGCGTGTCAGTTGTACAGCAAATCAAAGGCTCGGCGAGCACCAACCAAGTGTCGTATCTGATGGGTAAAAATAAAAAGGGTGAATGGAAAATGATTAATGTTGTGCTCAACGGCGTAAATCTGGGTCAGACCTTCCGCGGCCAGTTTGCCGCGGCCGTTGAAAAAAATAAAGGCGATCTGGCAAAAACCATTAGTGAATGGAGCACAATTTAATCTCCCGACAACTATCTAAGGGCATCTTTAACTGAGGGCATTTCTAAAAATTGTCTTTTTCCGCGATTTCGGCGTAAGCTCCGTACTCGAATCCCCAGTAAACAGGGGTTCTCCGTGCCGTACTTGCTTGATCTCAGGAACAAGTCCTAATGTTTAGCACTGCCCTTAACTCTAAATCATTTTTCACTGAAGTTGAAATCTCAACGAATTTTCCCAAACTAAACCACTCGTTTAACAGGGGTAAACACCATGCCTGGCTCTCCCGCAAAAGTAAATTATAAACATTTAGTGCTAGATGCGAGGCCCGATCGCCTGGATTTACGGGACCGAGAATACCGACCACACTTACGCTCTTTGCCCGATCAATATCCCTCAAAAGAAACAATCGACGCCTTCCTGCCATGCTATCGCGACAATGGCCTGGTGCTTAACCAAGGACAACAAGGCGCCTGCACCGGCTTTGGCTTGGCGGCCACCATTAATTATTTAATTTGGCGCGATCACTTGATTATCGATAAACACAAGCAAGCCCAGTGTCAGCTCAATATGCAAAAATTCCAGGTGAGTGAGCGCATGCTTTATCATATGGCGCGAGTGTATGACGAGTGGGAGGGAGAAGACTACGCCGGTTCCAGTTGTCGCGGTGCCGTAAAGGGCTGGCATCGTCACGGAGTGTGCAGTAGAGAACTCTGGCCCTATGATACCAGTGGGCAATTTATCAAACCCAAACAGGGCTGGGCCGAAAATGCCTGTAAAAATACCTTGGGCGCCTATTACCGCATTAATCACAAATCCGTCGTCGATATGCAGGCCGCCATTGTCGAGGTCGGTGCGATTTACTGCTCTGCCAGTGTTCACCGAGGTTGGCAACTCAACAAAGTAGCCAGCCTGCCCACCCTAAAGCACAGTGACAATATGATCGGTGGCCATGCCTTTTGCGTTATTGGCTACACCCAAGAGGGCTTTATCGTACAAAACTCTTGGGGCGAAGATTGGGGGTGGCATGGCTTTGCGGTAGTGAGCTATGGCGATTGGGTCGATAACGCTAACGATGCATGGGTGCTTGCCCGCGGTGTACCCGCTGTACAATCCACTTCCAGAATGTTTGCCAACCATGCTTTACAACATACCCAAAGCAATATGTCACTTTCTGGTGTTGGCTTTGCCGATGTAAGCAGCAAACGCAAAATTACCTGGGGAGGTTATCGCTATAAAGCCAGTGCCCCAACAATGCCCTGGTCGGAAGAGCGCGCCTACCAACATGCGTTGGTGATTTCTAACAACGGTCGCCCCAAGCATACGGTTATTGAGGCAGAAGATTGCGACGCCTCTGCCAATATACTCTGCTACCAACACCTTAAACGCTGGATGGCCGCGGACAACAACAACCGCAAACTTGTTATCTACGCCCATGGTGGTTTAACCTCGGAACAAGCTGCCATTAAAAAAATTCAAGTTATGGGTCCCTGCTTTTACGAAAATGGTATCTACCCGATTTATGTGGTGTGGAAGACCGGTGCTTTAGAAACCCTTAACAATATGATTACCGAAGTATGGGATCTTATCGTGGACCGTTCCTCCACGGCACAAAAATCCCAGGGCTTGGGCGAATGGATTAGCGACCGAACCGATGCGTCCATTGAAACACTGGCGCGTAGCCTGCGCGCAAAAGGCTTTTGGTCAGAGATGAAAGAAAACGCCATCATGGCCAACGACAGAGCAGTACCCGGTTACGCTCAACACAAAGGCGGTAAAAAAGGTGCAATGGTATTGCTGGCCCAGGCGCTGCAAGCCTTGAGTAAAGAATTTAGTGATCTGCAAATTAATGCAGCCGCACATTCGGCAGGTTCGATTATTCTCGGCCCCTGGCTAAATGAACTAAAACAGCGCAAATTAACAGTTAACACAATCTCTCTCTATGCGCCTGCCTGTACCCTGGCTTTTGCCAATGATCACTACGCCAAAAACGAACAAGCCGGGGTTTTTTCCGCAAAGGACCTCTATATCCACAATATGGACGATGAGCGTGAAAAAGCCGACACCACCAGCCCACTTTACCGCAAATCACTCTTATATCTGGTGAGCCGGGCTTTAGAGGATTTACACAAAATGCCATTGCTGGGTACCCAAGCCGCCTGGTGGGCCGATAACAAGGGCGGCTGGCCCGATAACTATGACGAGAAAACCTCAGGTGGCTTCAACGCCACCCAAAAGCGAGAAGCAGATCAGTGGCATGCCTTTATTCAAACAGCCAATCCACCGATTATCTATACGAAAAAGAAAAGCCAGGTAAAAACCAATATCACCCCTGATTATATTAGACTGTCTCATGGGTCTTTTGATAATGATATTGAAGTAATTGAACATACGATAAAAAAAATATTGAATACGACTAAGCTTAAGTGT
>JBCBZU010000263.1:0-3958 GCA_039815165.1 Pseudomonadota bacterium | reverse complement strand
GCCACTTCAATAGGCAATAGACAACGGCCCCCGCAACCGAGGGCAGTGAAGCGACGTCCAAAATCTTATCCGCTGTTAACGATTCCACGTGCTGACGCGTGTTTGGGGCTGTAAATGCGACGGATGTTTAAAGCTGAGGTAGCGGTATTGGACTCTGACCCCATTGATTGAAAGACTCTTGACCCCATTGATTGCAGACAGATGAGTGATCGGAATCGCCAGAATACGCACCTTTTTGCCAATGCCTGCTGCCAGCATTAAATCAAGCGATCAACAGCGGATTTCAGGATAGATCAGCTTGGACTTGACGACCATGCCCCCGTGCCCCACTATGCTATTGATTTTGATAGAGTATTCAAGAACCACCAGATGAAATTTGTTGATGAGGCCATTATCTCGGTCTTTGCCGGTAATGGCGGCAATGGCTGTCTAAGTTTTCGCCGGGAAAAGTACATTGCCAAAGGAGGCCCCGATGGGGGCGACGGAGGCGACGGTGGCAGTGTGTTTTTGAAAGGTGATAACGACTTAAATACGCTGGTCGATTACCGTTATCAGCCTAAATACCGTGCTCAACATGGTGAGTCGGGCAAAGGTAAGAACTGCACTGGCGCAAAAGGTGACGACTTGATTCTTAAAGTCCCTGTCGGCACCTCTATTATCGATATGGATACCGACGAAATCCTGGGCGATATCACCGCTCATGGTCAACAACTGATGGTGGCTCAAGGCGGTTTCCACGGTTTGGGCAATACCCGCTTTAAATCCAGCGTTAACCGAGTGCCCAGACAAACCAGCCCCGGTTCTGAGGGTGAACATCGCAACCTTAAGCTAGAGCTTAAGGTATTGGCTGATGTGGGCTTGTTGGGACTGCCCAATGCCGGAAAATCGACCTTTATTCGAGCGGTATCCTCTGCCAAACCGAAGGTGGCTGACTACCCCTTCACAACCTTGGTGCCCAATCTGGGTGTGGTCAAGGTGCAAAAACACCGCAGTTTTGTTGTTGCCGATATTCCCGGTGTGATCGGCGGGGCATCTGAGGGTGCAGGTTTGGGGATACGCTTTCTTAAGCATTTAACCCGCTGTCGCATCCTGTTACATATTGTCGATGTCGCACCGATTGACGGCGCTCCGCTAACTAATGCCCAAAGCATATTGGCTGAACTGGCCGCTTTTAGCCCAACCCTGGCGCAACGTGAAATATGGTTGGTATTGAATAAAACCGATGTTTTGCCCGAGGAGGAGGTCAGTGCCCGCTGCCAGCACATTGTTGATGGCCTGGATTGGCGGGGGCCGGTCTTTTCTATTGCGGCAGTGTCCCATCATGGCACGGAGTCTGTTTGTGAGGCATTAATAGAGCGTCTGGACAATATCCGTGAGCAGCAACAGCTCGACCCCGATCTTGTTCAGCAAGAGCGAGATCAACAACAGCTAATGCAGGCAGAAGCCCGCGCGCGCATACAGTCCTTAAGAGAGCGTCAGCGAGATAAACACACTGGCAATAATAACGATAATGACTGGGATGAAGACGATAGTGATATGGACTGTGTGTATACCAATGAATAAGTTATTCGATAAATAAGTAACGCCGTGAACAGCAGACAGCAACTTCAACAGGCCCACCGTTGGGTCATCAAAATTGGCAGTTCCTTACTCACCGATCATGGCCGGGGTCTTGATGAGCAATCGATTGCGGTCTGGGTTCAACAAATGGCCCAACTGCGCCAGCGCGGTGTTGATATTGTCCTGGTATCTTCTGGTGCCGTGGCGGCGGGTATGGCGCGCCTGGGCTGGTCGCAGCGGCCTTCATCAGTGCATGAGCTGCAAGCGGCGGCGGCCGTCGGTCAGATGGGTCTTGTCCAAGCCTATGAACAGGCTTTTCAAGCTTATAATATGCACACTGCGCAGGTCTTGGTGGATCACGATGATCTATCGAATCGTGAGCGCTATTTGAATGCACGAGCAACGCTAACGACCTTAATGGATCTGGGGGTTATCCCCGTGGTGAATGAGAATGATACGGTCGTTACCGACGAAATTCGCTTTGGCGACAATGATACCCTGGCGGCGCTTGTGGCTAATTTGGTCGAAGCGGATGTGCTTGTATTACTGACTGACCAAGAGGGTATGTACAACCGCGACCCTCGTAAGCACAGAGAGGCAAGCCTTATTGATGCCCTTGCCGCAAACGCCCCGGAATTGGATGCCATGGCCAGTAGTGGCGGCAGTTTGGGTAGAGGCGGAATGATTACCAAAGTCAGAGCGGCACGCTTAGCCGCGCGTTCGGGGACAGCCACGGTTATTGTCGGCGGCAAAATTGATAATGTTATCGCCAGGCTATCCCATGGAGAGGCGCTCGGCACGTTGCTAGTGGCGGATCAGCAGCCTCAAGCCGCCCGAAAGCGCTGGTTAGCCGGGCAATTGCAAAGTCGAGGTGAGCTGGTGCTGGACAATGGCGCAGTGCGGGTGCTTAAACAATCAGGCCGCAGCCTTTTGCCCGTTGGCATTACCGCTGTTAAAGGGCATTTTACCCGCGGCGACCTGGTGATTTGCAAAAGCACCGATGATCGAGAGGTGGCCCGGGGCTTAGTGAATTACAATTCATCTGAGGCTGAAAAAATAAAAGGCCAGTCCAGTGATCAAATCGAGTCGCTGTTGGGTTATCAGAACGAGGAAGAGATGATCCACCGGGATAATTTAGTGCTGGTGTAACGGCATTTACTGGACTCTTGAGAAATATCAGCCTCTGGGCACTTAGCTTTAGCGCTTATCCTCTGATAATGTACTCCCTAAAACCTATTCCGTAACAATCCAGCCCTTGAGAAACAAATTGACGATTATTAAGCCCCACCTGCTAGCCATGTCACCCTATAAGCCGCCTCTTGAAGGACGTAATAGTGAGCACTATACCTTATTGGACTTTAATGAACGCACCATACCTATTAGTGTAGCCATTACTGATGCCCTTAAACGTTATATTGACTCCGGGCACTTACAGCAATATCCAAGCTATGGGGATATTGTAGAACGTTTAGCCGACTACACTGGTGTCAATAGCAATCAATTGATGATCACTAATGGTTCTGACCAAGGTATCGATCTGGTTTTCCGTGCCTTATCCGCAGCCGGTGAGGAGGGAGAGGCACAAAAAGAGAAAGACAAACCCACAGCAAGAGAGGCCATTATCCCAGGGCCGTCTTTCGCCATGTACACCCAGTGTGCCAAGGTTGAAGCCCTCGCCCTAATTGAGCCACAGTATACGGCAGAAGGCGGTTATCCCGTGGATAAGGTCTTGGGGGCCATCAATGACAATACTCATATTATCGTCATTGCTAACCCCAACAACCCCTGCGGCACCATGGTTGAGCGGGATGTCATTGCCAAAATCGCCAATGCCGCCCCCCATGCCGCTATTTTGGTTGATGAATGCTATTACGAATACAGTCAGCAAACGATTGTTCCAGTGATCGATAAATTGCCCAATGTGTTTGTAACCCGTACCTTTTCGAAAACCTGGGGCCTTCCCTCTTTACGCTTTGGTTATTTAATCGCGGCGCCCGACTATATTAATGCTTTGTGTAATGTCCGCGGTCCCTATGACATTAACCAACTCGCCATCGTGGCTGCCAAGGCTGCACTGGCAAACCCAAAGGACAGTCTGCGCTATGTTGAAGAGGTTATGGATGAAGCCAAGCCCATCCTAGAGCAATGGCTGCAACAGCAGGGTATTCACTTTTGGCATAGTTCGGCTAACTATTTATGGGCCTTTCCCGATAAGCCGGAATGGGTCGATCAGTCGCTCAGGCAAGCCGGTTTTTTAGTTAGACCAAAGGCTTATAAAGGTCAGTTGGGTTTGCGTATTACCATTGGTACAGTGGATCAGATCACGCGGCTTATCGATCACTGGCAAGCCTTGCTCGGCCGCTAAGGGCATAAGGGCATAAGGGCATAAGGGCATAAG
>JBCBZU010000172.1:0-5302 GCA_039815165.1 Pseudomonadota bacterium | reverse complement strand
TAAATGCTCAATAGCCAGGTGCGCCTGGGTGTTGACATCGATGCGATGCTGTAGGGTTTCTACATGACCCGTGCAGAGCTTGCTTGCAAACTTAAAAAACAGTGGTTTACCCACGTCCAGAATGGTTTCTGACATCCACACAATATGGGCTTTTAGATGGTTGGTTGCTTCCAGCTTGGCGTTTGCCTTCACAATCATATCGCCGCGACTTACATCAATTTCATCGTCTAAAGTAAGGGTAAGCGCTTGATCAATAAATCCCAAGGGCAAATTACCTTCATAACTTACGATACTTTTAACTTTACTGGTCTTACCGGAAGGCAATACGCGAATCTCATCACCAACGGCAACGGAGCCTGATGCAATGGTGCCACAAAAGCCACGAAAATCGAGGTTAGGACGGTTGACGTACTGAACCGGGAAGCGAAAATCGTCAAGATTTTTATCTGCGGCAATTTCTACGTTTTCAAGAATTTGCATCATTGAATCACCGCTATACCAAGGTGTACGCTTGCTGACATTCACCACATTGTCGCCATCCAGAGCCGACATTGGCACAAAATAAATGTCATTATCCAGGCTGATATTTTGGGCAAACGACAAGTATTCTGCTTTAATCGCTTCAAATGCCTCTTTGTCAAAATCAATCAAATCCATTTTGTTAATAGCGACAATAATATGCTTAATGCCGAGTAAAGAGGCAATATAACTATGGCGGCGGGTTTGGGTTTGCACACCGTAGCGGGCGTCAATCAAAATAATCGCCAGGTCACAGGTGGAGGCGCCGGTGGCCATATTGCGCGTGTATTGTTCGTGGCCTGGGGTATCGGCGATGATGAATTTGCGCTTCGACGTTGAAAAATAACGATAGGCTACGTCAATGGTAATGCCCTGCTCTCTTTCTGCCTGCAGGCCATCAACCAACAGGGCTAAATCAATTTTTTCGCCGGTGGTGCCATGCTTGCCGGAATCCGATTCAATGGCCGCCAATTGGTCTTCATAAATCATTTTTGAATCGTGCAGTAGCCGTCCAATTAGGGTACTTTTTCCATCATCCACACTGCCGCAGGTCAAAAACCGCAGCAACTCCTTACGCTCGTGCTGGGCGAGATAGGCATTGATGTCTTCTGCAATTAAAGTTGATTGATGGCTCATGGGTAATGGCTCCAAGTGTATAGCGGCAAGCGGCAAAAAATCAGTTGTAAGCGCTTTAGCGGGAGTGGATGATCAATAGACTTCGCCTAAAATCATGGATCGGGTTTTTCAACAGTAATGCTTAAAAATACCCTTCCTGTTTTTTCTTCTCCATTGACCCTGAACTGTCGTGATCAATTACCCTGCCCTGGCGCTCAGAGGTTGTGGTCAGCAGCATTTCCTGGATTATCTCAGGCAAGGTGGTGGCTGTTGATTCCACTGCGCCGGTGAGGGGATAGCAACCAAGGGTTCGGAAGCGCACCATTTTTTGTTGGACGACGTCACTGTCTGTTAACGGCATTCGGTCGTCGTCCACCATAATCAAAGCGCCGTCACGTTCCACAACCGGGCGCATCGCCGCTTTGTATAGGGGCACGATGGGAATGTCTTCTAAATGAATGTACTGCCAGATATCCAACTCAGTCCAGTTAGACAGTGGGAACACGCGAATACTCTCACCTTTATCGACCCGACCATTGTAAATATTCCACAGTTCCGGGCGCTGGTTTTTAGGGTCCCAACGATGGTTTTTATCGCGAAAGGAATAAACCCGCTCCTTGGCCCGAGACTTTTCTTCATCGCGGCGGGCACCACCGAAGGCCGCATCAAAGCCATGCTTGTCCAGGGCCTGCTTAAGCGCTTGGGTTTTCATAATATCGGTGTGGCGAGCGCTGCCATAGGTAAATGGATTAACTCCCAGCGCCACGCCGTCTTGATTGGTGTGCACAATCAGGTCAAAACCCTGTTCCCTGGCAAGATTATCCCTAAAAGTGATCATATCTCTGAACTTCCAGGTAGTGTCGACATGGAGCAGGGGAAAGGGTAGCTTACCGGGGGCAAAGGCTTTAATCGCCAGGTGCAACATCACTGCAGAATCCTTACCAATGGAATAGAGCATCACTGGATTATCGAACTCGGCGGCAACCTCACGAATAATATGGATGCTTTCAGCCTCCAGGCGTTTTAAATGGGTGAGGGAAAATTCGTTATTCATAAGATTAATGACTTCGTCAATACGGTTTAACAAACTTAGGGATAATCGTATAAAGTGGCGTTATCGCTGCTTACTATTAACTTGTCAATCAAATAGTTCGTCCTGAACTATTTGATTGACGCCATTGAAAATTGGCGCAACTGTGCACTGTGCGAAGCTGCTTGATTTTCAATGGCTTACATCGTCTTACATCGGCTATGCCGATGGCAGGACATCCTTGTCCTGTGTTATTAACGCGACAATTAAAATTGCCGGGTTAATAAAACATCAGCAGACACTGGTGCGGCGCATTATAAAGAAAATTCGACAAAAACTTAAACAACTTGTTGTTCTATTCTTATACCCGCCGCTTGCGCCAGCTCGACAAAGCCAGGAAATGAAGTGGCCACATGGGCACAATTGTTGACGGTTATCGGCGCCGCGGCTCTTAGGGCAGCCACGGTAAAAGACATGGCAATGCGATGATCGTCGTGGGTGTCCACGTCGCCACCGCCAATGGTGCTGTCGTGACTGCCCTCAATAATCATACCGTCAGCCCTGGGCTGGGCATTGACCCCCAAGGCCTGCAAGCCATCGGCCATGGCTTGAATGCGATCGCTCTCCTTGACTCGCAATTCCCGAGCGCCGGTCAATACGGTTTTACCGTCGGCACAGGCCGCCGCAACAAACAATACGGGAAATTCATCGATTGCCAGAGGTACATACTGTTCTGGAATCTCAATGCCTGTTAGCGGCGCGTAGCGAACGCGAATATCCGCCACCGCTTCACCGCCCACGCTGCGCTGGTTAAGCAACTCGATATCGGCACCCATGAGTTTAAGGATGTGGATAATGCCATCGCGGGTAGCATTAATGCCCACGTGTTGCAAAGTAATGTCCGAACCGGGCGCAATGGATGCGGCCACCATAAAAAACGCCGCAGACGAAATATCCGCGGGCACGTCGATATCAATGGCCTTGAGAGTCCCCCCGCCGGTTAACGACGCGCGATTACCCTCGATAGTGACCGGATAGCCAAAGCCTTGCAGCATACGCTCGGTATGATCTCTGGTAGGTGCCGGCTCAATGGTTGAGGTTTCACCTTCCGCGTACAAACCGGCCAATAGCACGCAGGATTTGACCTGGGCACTGGCCATTGGCATCACATAGTGGAGGTTTTTAGGCCGACCACCATAAATCGTTATCGGTGGTCGACCGGCTGCGGCGGTATCCACTTGTATACCCATCTCACGTAGAGGATTCGCCACACGGTCCATCGGCCGCTTGGTCAATGACCGATCGCCCCTTAGGGTCACCGAAAATTCTTGCCCCGCCATTAATCCTGCCAGCAAGCGCATTGCCGTGCCGGCATTGCCCAGGTACAGGTCTGCTGCCGGTTTTTTTAAACCGTGCAGTCCCACACCATGAATACGCACTCGACCCTTGTCAGGCCCTTCAATGGCAACGCCCAGCGCGCGAAATGCCTCAACAGTCGCCAGCGCGTCTTCGCCCTCTAGAAAACCGGAGATATTGGTCACGCCCTCGGCAATAGCACCCAGCATCACGGCGCGATGGGAAATGGATTTATCACCGGGCACACGCAGGTAACCGGTAAGCGGGCCGCCGGGTTGAACCCGGTAATTAATGTGGCGACCAGCGCTATCTTGAGGTAAAGGCATAGGGACTATTTCGTTAATTGTTTATCAATCAGTTGAGAAAATTCATCGCGCACACTTTTAGCGCGGCTAAATATTTTTAGCAGCGCTGCGCTATCCTGAGCGTCGATCGCTGTACGCAGTTGCGAGAGGTTGTTCTGAAATAAGGTGATGGCCTGCAACACGGCTGCTCGGTTGGCAAGCATAATGTCGTGCCACATTTGCGGGTCACTGCTGGCAATGCGGGTAAAATCTCTAAAGCCGCCGGCAGCATAGCGAAAAATATTTTCATTGTCTGCATCATTGGCAAGCGTATCCACCAGTGAATAGGCAATGGCATGGGGCAGATGGCTGGTGGCTGCCAATACCGCATCATGCTCGCTTACCGGCATAAACACCACCTCGGCACCCACCGCCTGCCAGAGAGTGCTTACGCGCTGTACATGCTCAGAGCTGCTGGCAGCGCTTGGGGTTAAAATAACGCGGTGGTTCACAAACAGGTCTGCATGACCCGCAGCCACGCCACTTTTTTCAGAGCCGGCAATGGGGTGGCCCGGTACAAATTGAGGCGGTAACTCTCCGTAGGCCTCAATCACCGCCTCGACCACATTGCCTTTGACACTGGCGGCATCGGTAATCGTGACCTGTGAATCAACCAGGGCCTGTAGAGCGTGAATCACTTTGGGCACGCTGAGTGTGGGTACCGCGATAATAACCATATCGCCGGAACTTAAGTCCTGCGCAATATCGTCAAGGGACAGCACACCGCGATCAATAATGCCTTTAGCAATAGCAATATCGAGGCTTTGCTGGCAGTGGTCAAGTCCAATAATGTGATAGCCAGCCTTGCCCGCGCCAAATTGTTTAAGGCCGGCAGCCAGGCTACCGCCAATTAAACCGAGACCAATTATCACTAATGTCGATTGTGTCATGGTGTTTACAGACCTTATAACACTCCAACAGGATAAGAACCCAGCACTTTTAGCTCAGCGGCAGCGTCGGCAACTTCTGTTAAGGCGGTTTGAATATTGCCATCATCCCGATGGCCTTTGATATCGATAAAGAAAATATAGTTCCAAACACTGCTGCGGGAAGGTCGCGATTGCAGGCGTGTCATATCGACGCCCAGGCGATGAAAGGGTTCAAGAATATCGTGCAGTGCACCCGGCTTGTTGCGCACGGCAACCACCAGAGAGGTTTTATCTTCACCACTGGGTGGTACTGTTTGTGTGCCGATAATCAAAAAGCGTGTGGAATTATCCGGCGAGTCTTCAATTTTTTCAGCAATCACGTTTAGCTGGTATAATTCGGCCGCGGTGCTGCTGGCAATTGCAGCGGAACTCCACTCCCCTTTAATTCGCTTCGCCGCTTCGGCATTACTGTTCACAGACACTCTCTCCGCATGCGGATAGTTTGCATCCAGCCATTTACGACACTGGGCAAGGCTTTGGGGATGAGAGTAGATGCGCGAAATTTTTTC
>JBCBZU010000335.1:0-3156 GCA_039815165.1 Pseudomonadota bacterium | reverse complement strand
CTGTTACTGGTCGCGCTCCCGCCAATCACTGTGGCGCAAGGGCGAAAGTTCGGGTAACCGACAAACATTAAAAGAATTGCGAATAGACTGCGACGGAGACACCTTGCTGTGTTTGGTGGACCAACAAGGTCCCGCTTGCCACACAGGCCGTACTAATTGTTTCTATTTGCGCGTTGACGACGAGCAGGTGACGATGCTCACTAATCCAGTTATTGTTTAATACTCTCGTATTACAGTAACTATTAATCTATTCTGCAGACTATGAATTCCTATACAAAACCGGATATGCCCGATGTGGCAGCCACCCAGCCTGCCCAGCAAAACGGTACTTTGGATTGGGTAGGTATGAGTCGTATTGCGCTGCCGCTCACGATTCAAGACCAGGATCTGGGTGAATATACAGCCAATACCTTTGTGGAAACCTATGTAAACTTAGTAAACCCACAGGTAAAAGGCATTCATATGTCCCGCCTTTATCTCTTGCTGGCTGAATTTGCCCGTGAAGACATATTAACCATTACTAACTTGGTGAGTTTCCTAAAAGACAAATTAGCCAGTCACGAAGACATTAGTGACACAACCTGTTTACAGGTGGATTTTGACTATTTTATTAATCAGCCTGCCCTGAAAAGTGAATACAGTGGATGGAAGGATTATCCGGTCAGACTTAAGGCCGTTTATGACAGCAAGCAAACCGCCGTTGAGCTGTCGGTCAAGATTCCCTATTCTTCGACTTGCCCTTGTTCCGCAGCCCTGTCTCGCCAGCTATTGCAGCAAGCGTTTCAGGATGATTTCGATGGACAAGATTCCATCGATAAAGTCACCATCGAAAAGTGGCTGCGTTCAGACCGTGGAAGTGTAGCAACGCCCCACAGTCAACGCAGTTATGCCAATATCCAGGTCAAACTCGACGGGACTTACACCCAGGGCTTTCCCATTAGTGAGCTCATCCAGTTGGCAGAATCAACCTTAAAAACGGCTGTACAAACGGCCGTTAAACGTGAAGATGAACAAGAATTTGCCCGCCTGAATGGCGCTAATCAAATGTTTTGTGAAGACGCCGCACGGCGTTTGAAAATGGCTTTGAATGGCCATTTGAACTACCAGGACTTTTGGGTGCGCGTTGAGCATATTGAGAGCTTACACGCTCACGATGCGGTCGCTATGGCAACAAAGGGCATTGAAGGCGGCTATCAGCCTTTGCTCCATCGTTAGCTAAATCGAAAAAAATCCCTTGGCAGCTGCTCAAGTGAAAAACTATTTTAGAGCTGCCCTTAATATCAAGCTATGACAAACATTTGCCGTTTCACTCTATGACTGAATGCCTATGGCTCCCAGAACCGCCTTGTTTGCCGACTGGATAGCGCCTGGAGAACCACACTATTATTTTAGAATCGGCACATTTAAGCAGGCGAATCAATATGAAATATCTTCTGGTTTTGGCTTTCTTGTTCGCGCAATTCACCTTCGCTGACTTCAACACTACGCTTATTACTGATCGCTTAGAGCGCCCTTGGGGGCTTGCATTTTTACCCGATGGCCGTTATCTGGTGACCGAGCGGGTGGGCCGTTTGCGTATTGTCGATAATAAAGGAAAAATCTCGGCTGCCGTGACGGGCTTGCCTGATATTAGTGTGGTTGGTCAAGGTGGCCTGTTAGATGTTGTACTCCACCCTGACTTTTCCAGTAACCAGTGGATTTACTTGAGCTATGCAGCGGGCAGTGATGGCAAATACAATACCGAAGTCGTGCGTGCCCAGCTTGTTAATAATGCCTTAATTAACACGCAAAAGATCTTTACGGCTCTGCCCAAAGTTTCTGGTGGGCGCCATTTCGGTAGTCGCTTGGTTTTTGATAACGCAGGATATCTCTATATTTCATTGGGGGACAGAGGCCAGCGCCAGCAATCACAAAATCTACAAAGCCACCATGGCAGCGTTATTCGTTTACACGATGACGGCCGCATCCCGGAAGATAATCCTTTCGCTAATCAACCCGATAGCTTACCCGAAATTTATTCCTACGGTCACCGTAATATTCAAGGCATGGCCTTACACCCAAAAACCGGTGAAGTATGGGCCCATGAACATGGCCCCCAAGGCGGTGACGAAATTAATATAGTCGTTAAGGGCAGTAATTATGGCTGGCCGGTCATTACCTACGGTGCCGAATATGGCTCGGGATTTAAAATTGGCGAGGGCACCCAAAAAGCAGGTATGAAACAGCCCGTTTATTTCTGGGACCCTTCAATTGCACCTTCAGGAATGGCTTTTTATAAAGACGATTTACTAGTCGGCGCTTTAAAATTTCAGTTGCTTTCACGTTTAAAAATAAAAGGTGAAGCGGTGATTAAAGAAGATCGCCTCTTTGCCAGGCAATTTGGCCGAGTTCGCGATGTAAAAATCTCACCCTCAGGGAATATTTACTTATTGACAGATGCCAACCGTGGCCGATTAGTAAAATTAACAGCGCAATAAATTTTACCGTGTGAACCCGTCGACCGTAGGCACATCCGATGAATGGCAGTTGCATTTTGGGGGATGAGCTTATTTGCAAGCAATAGTGTCGGCAAGGTAGCTGTTTTTGTCGAGTTATCCCGGTATCCCCAAACATTTTATAGCAGGTATTCCTGATAGATAGTCAGGAGCGGGTTCAATACAGGACAAAAAACGTACCGCTTTAGTCCTATAGCAAAAATGGGTAGCCATGGCAGATGCAAAGCCACCCTTTTATTATTCTGAACATTCAGTTGGATTGCTCTCAGAGCCATAGGAATTTGCCTGTTCTACCACCTCCATTACCCGATTGACTGCATAGGCGCTACTCATCGTTTTTCTTGATTAGCGGCACAGTATGCCAGTTGGTTGCAGCAGATGGGTCTACGCCGTCGTCTGTTTTGGCTGGCGTTTGCTTAACATCCTGCTGGGTGCCCTCAGCTTTTTCAAGCGTGTTTTCCCCTTTTTCTGTTGGAGAGACGACTGTATCAGCTGTGGGTGCAGCGGCGGGTTTGGTAAGCACTTTTTCTTCAGCCGCCGGTTCACTCATTGTGGCGGGCTTTGCCTGCTCTGCTTTTGGCTTCGTCTTAATTTTGGCAGGAGCGGGTTTCTCTGTTTTTATCTCCGGTTTTTTTTCTTTCTTCTTGGGTTTCCACACCTT
>JBCBZU010000468.1:0-2088 GCA_039815165.1 Pseudomonadota bacterium | reverse complement strand
CAATCATTAAACTCTCGAGTAGTTTTTCCTGATCTTTGCTGGGCAGCTCTCCCCGATACAGCAGATATAGTACTTGCACAAAGCTACATTGGTCCACTAGCTCGAATAAATCATATCCATGGCACAGCGCTGATTCGGCAATATAGGGGTTATCTTCTGTGGCCTGTTCGGACCAAATACGAGTTGCTGTTTTTTCTGCAAATTTTTCATTGCGGCTGCGAACTTGCTGGTGCTTGGGTGTAGTCATGATTGAACTTTTATTCTTTTCTCTATTCAGTTGCTTCCGTCTCTGCATATGCTCCAAGCGTTTTTAAACGAGTTTCCATTGGAGGAGTTTCATTGGGGTCAATCCGGACATCTAAAAGGCTGGGGCCCTTGCGAGATAGGAGGGCATCAAAGTCAATGTCGGCAAAATCTTTTGGTGATTTAATTACAAATCCAGGAATGCTCATGGCTTGAACTTGTTGTGCAAAATCGACTTGGTTTAATTGATAGCCAATTGGTGCCGCCCCTGTGATACGCTGTCCATGCATTACCATACCATAGGCGCTGTCATTTAATATTACGTAGATAATGTTAAGGCTCTCTTGCTCGGCTACTGTAATTTCTTGCCCGCTCATTAGGTAAGCACCGTCTCCAGCGATACAGACTACAGGGTAACTAGGCCTGCCTCGGGCAATGCCAATAGCTGCGCCAATAGCCCAGCCCATAGGAGCAAAGTTTAGGCAAAGTCGTAGCCAGTTGGTTCTGCCAGAGCGTCTGCCCGACTGTAAAAACTCAGGTTTATATATCTGCCTTTGTCGACGATTAACCGGTTGAAGGTAGTGCGGAGCCCATATCATACTATTGCCAATATCAGCCAAAAATCGAGTATCGGGCGGGAAGCGCTCCGATAATTCTTTCATTAAGCGTTGTGGCTTAAGTGGCGATTGTTCTGAGTTGTACTTTTCTGGGTTGAATAAAGTGACATTGGGATTATTTTTGCCCTCTATTGTTGTTTTGTCGGCCCTTACTGTAATGTCACCGTATTCTTCGATAAAGCGGCGGCAAAGCTGATCGCAGATGGTTAGTATTCTTCCCCGTACATGCAGTCTGGCCATTGGCGAATGCAGAAGGTTACTCGATGTATTGTCTACATGTATTAATTGCTTGTTCAGTAAGTCTTTGCACCAGTTGTTACTGGTAAACTCATCAAATTCGGCCCCAAACGCAACAGTATAGCCTGAATTAAGGCCGATAGTATCGATGGCACTGTCGTGCCCCCCCAAACCAAAAACACCGCGATAGGCAGGGTGAAAAGGATTGATCAGTCCTTTGGCATCGGGGGTGCTGACAAACAGTGCGTCAGTGGCGTCGACCAATAGCATAATATTGTCAATGGCCTCAGCGGCACCTGCGCCGATAAAAAATACAGGACGACTTGAATTTTTTAACAGAATAAAAAGTTCTTCGACACTCTCTTCATCTATACTCGTCGGTTTTTGGTGTAACTTGTCGACGATTTTAAAATAGGATGATAGGCTTTCAGTCATTGGCTGGCGCATAATGTCAACGGGCATTGATAAATGCACAGGACCCTGTGATTGATAGGCAGTTAAAACAGCGCTTGATAGCTTTGCGATTAATTGGTTCTGGTGTGACAACAGTGAGCTGTAATAAGTGCAATGCCGAAACATGCTAATCAGGTCTACTCCAGTGCAAGCAGATTCTTGAAATGCCCCTTTGCCAAAAAAAGGTAAGGCCGGCTGTCCGGTAATGACCAGCATGGGGATTTGATTGTTATAGGCGCAGGCAAGCCCTGTGATCAAATTGGTCGCGCCTGGACCAGAGGTGGTAAGGCAGACACCCATTTTACCTGTCTCTCTAAAGTAGCCGTCGGCCATAAATGCAGCCCCGGCTTCATGTCGTGCAATAACGGTTTTTATGCCTCCGCGTTCAGCACTTTTGGCTAGGGAGTTAAAAATTGGCTCAATGGCGCCACCAGGGATACCGAAAACGTGCTCAATACCGATATGTTCAAGGTAATTAATTAATAAGTCGGCAGCACTGTCATAGTGAATGGATAGGTCAGAGGTAAGATTTTTTAAT